>NZ_JAKJSW010000244.1:0-5829 GCF_050337375.1 Vibrio makurazakiensis
TGTTTCAGTTGGGAAAGTTACGCGGCCTTGAATCAACCATTCTTCATCGTGTGGAGTTAACTCAATAAACCATGGGCCTTGAATTTCTTGAGAAGGTGTAAGGCGGTAATTCCCTTTAGCATCTGACGTTAGTAATTCAGTGAAGTCGCGGTCAGGTAAAGTTCTATGAACAAACATAGCTTTCAATGCAGGGTAATGAGGTAATTCACCTTTATCTAACTTGAGGGTAATCGATGCGTCATCAGATTTGATTGTCGCGCTTAACCCAAGTTCTTTTGCAACATTGATTTTGGATATATCGATGTTTATCCCTTTTCCTTTTTTATAGTAATCCTCTGTCACTAGATGAACAGAATTTTGTGTGAACAGGGTTACTGTAATTAAAGTCCAAACAACCACAGTCAGTGGCAGGGCAATAAGGAACCACGGCCAGAATTGTTTATACCAAGGCTTTACCATAAAAAAGATCTCAACAGCTGAATAAGAAGGGTTTATAAAGTACAGGAAAGACAGCCCCTTAGGTAGGGGCTGTTATTGGAATGTTACTTATTATCTGAGTTGCTTAAGCTCCAAACATACGCTGAAACCAGTTGAACCTTGTCTTCACCTAGAATGTCTTTCCAGGCTGGCATTACACCAGAACGTCCATTCATTACTGTTTCTGTAACGTCTGCGCGTGAATCACCGAACAACCAATCGCGGTCAGTTAGGTCTGGTGCACCCACAGCAGGGTTACCTTTACCATCTGTACCGTGACATGCAGCACACACAACAAAACGAGCTTTACCAGCTTCCGCTTCACGAGCGTTAACTGAACGACCAGAAAGGCTAAGAGTGTAGCTTACAACTTCTTTAACACCTTGCTCGCCAAGCGCATCTTTCCATGCTGGCATTTGGCCTACACGACCATGCATGATAGTAGTTACGATAGCTTGTGGTTCACCACCATATAGCCATGCGTCATCAGTTAAGTTAGGGAAACCTTTCTGACCACGTGCATCTGAACCATGACACTGCGAACAGTTCTGTAGGAACAAACGTTGGCCTACCTTAGTTGCTTCAGCATCTGAAGCAATATCAGGAATAGAACGTAAACCGTCTTCGTTGTATGCAAGTTGCTTAAATGCTTCACCGAAGTAAGTATCGGCGTCGTCTAGCTCTTTCGCATACTGATCAAGCTGTTTGTTTTGTTGAGAAGCCGCAACAGAAGCGCGAGATTCTTCAATGTTTTGTACAGTTTGATCTGAACTTGTCCAACCTAGAACACCCTTAAAGTTACCCAAGCCTGGATAAAGAGTGAAATAAATAACAGCAAAAACAAGCGTACTGATGAAAAGGTAAGTCCACCACTTTGGAAGTGGGTTGTTAAGCTCACGAATACCATCGTATTCGTGACCCATATCTTTACCTGGTTCTACACCAGTTTTATCGTTGGAACACCAACGAAGTAGGGCTGCACAACCAATTAGCGTACCAATTGTGATTACAGTTACCCAGATACTCCAGAATGTACTCATTACTTCGTCACTCCTTGATTATTCGTTTTCGGCTGAGCTTCATCAGCAAAAACTAAGTTCGCATCTTCATCGAAGCGAGACTTGCGGTTTTTACCAAAAGCCCACCAAACGATACCAATGAAGCAAGCAAAAACTGTAACAGTCCAGATACTTTGAAATGTAATAATATCCATAGTAATGCCTTATTTCATTGCATGACCAAGAGACTGAAGATAAGCGATGATTGCATCCATCTCTGTTTTACCTTCAACATCTTGTTTCGCAGTAGCAATTTGCTCATCAGTGTATGGAACACCAAACTGATTGCGGAAGATTTCTAACTTCTGCTGAGTCAATTTGCCATCTAGAACATTTTCCTCAAGCCATGGAAAACCTGGCATGTTTGATTCAGGAACAAGTTCGCGCGGGTCAATCAAGTGAACACGATGCCATTCGTCAGAGTAACGTTCACCAACACGAGCTAGATCAGGACCAGTACGCTTAGAACCCCATAAGAATGGATGTTCCCACACACTTTCACCAGCAACTGAGTAGTGACCGTAACGCTCTGTTTCAGAACGGAATGGACGGATCATTTGGCTGTGACAAACGTTACAACCTTCACGGATATAGATGTCACGGCCTTCCATCTCAAGAGCAGAGTAAACGCGTAGGTTTTCTACAGGTTCAGTCGTCTGCTTTTGGAAAATCAAAGGTGTAATCTCTACAAGGGCACCAAAGCTGATAGCAATAACGATTAGGATCGCAAGCAAGCCAACATTTTTTTCGACCAACTCATGGCGATTATTTGAATTTGAGCTCATTCTAAATCTCCTTAAGCCGGTTGTTGGATAGCTTTAAGGCTATCTTTAGGTGCAGAAACAGTTTTGTACGTGTTGTATGCCATTAAGAACATACCAGATAGGAAGATGAAACCACCTAAGAAACGTACAAAGTAGAACGGGTAAGATGCTTCTACAGATTCAACGAAGCTGTAAGTTAATGTACCGTCAGAGTTAACAGCACGCCACATCAGACCTTGCATCACGCCAGAAATCCACATAGCAACGATGTAGAAAACAGTACCAATCGTAGCTAACCAGAAGTGAACATTGATCAGTGATACAGAGTACATACGCTCTTGACCAAATAGTTTAGGAACTAAGTGGTATACAGAACCAATAGAAACCATTGCAACCCAACCTAACGCACCAGAGTGAACGTGACCGATTGTCCAGTCAGTATAGTGGGATAGTGCGTTAACCGTTTTAATTGCCATCATTGGGCCTTCGAAAGTCGACATGCCATAGAATGATAGAGAAACGATTAAGAAACGTAGGATTGGGTCGTAGCGAAGCTTATGCCATGCGCCAGATAGAGTCATAATACCGTTGATCATGCCACCCCAAGAAGGAGCAAACAGAACCAAAGACATAACCATACCTAGAGACTGTGTCCAGTCAGGAAGTGCAGTGTAGTGTAGGTGGTGAGGACCAGCCCAAATGTACAGAGACACTAGTGCCCAGAAGTGGACAATAGACAGACGGTAAGAATAAACTGGACGCTCTGCTTGCTTAGGTACGAAGTAATACATCATACCAAGGAAACCTGCTGTTAGTAGGAAACCTACTGCATTGTGACCGTACCACCACTGAACCATAGCATCAATTGCCCCAGAGTAAATCGAGTACGATTTAGTCAATGAGACCGGAATAGCTAGGCTGTTTACAATGTGTAACACTGCAACCGTGATGATAAAGGCTCCAAAGAACCAGTTCGCTACATAAATATGAGATGTTTTACGCTTAATCATCGTTCCGAAGAACACGACAGCATAAGCTACCCATACTAATGTAATAGCGATATCAATCGGCCATTCTAGTTCTGCATACTCTTTACCAGAGGTGATTCCCAAAGGTAGAGTGATTGCAGCGGAAAGAATAATCGCTTGCCAACCCCAGAAGGTGAAGGCGACAAGAGGGCCACCAAATAAACGCGTCTGACAAGTTCTTTGTACAACATAATATGATGTTGCAAAAAGGGCACTTGTACCGAACGCAAAAATAACCGCATTAGTATGCAGGGGACGTAAACGACTGTACGTCAGCCACGGCGTATCAAAGTTTAGCTGTGGCCAAACTAATTGAGCGGCAATCAAAACACCAACGCCCATACCGACAATACCCCATAAAATGGTAACAAGGGTAAATTGACGGACGACCGTATAGTTGTAGTTTTGTTCAAGCTGCTTTTCTTGGCTCATTTGCATGCTTCCAATTTCTTATTTACTACACTTTACTTCCAACACGACTCACGTCGTAATGCCACCCAAATCCACAAAAGAAAGTGAGCTTATTCATAACTTTATTTCTACTTGCTGATTTTGAAAAAAAGTGGCATTTTCAACGCGACACTATACTTGAATTAACAAATCAATGACAGAGTAGTAACCTTACCGCTGGTCAGGATTTGAAATTTTATTTAAAAACTTTGAAGTTTGTTACAGGGAGTAAACAAGAAAATGGCGGCACAAAAATTAACACAAGGCCGACTTGTTCAAATAGTAGTCATGATGCTTATATTAGTAGCAGCAWTCACTTGGAGAACAGTAACATACGACAACAATAAAACGGCAGACTGTATAGTTAACACATCCTGTTTATTTGACGTTGGAGATGCGAATATTTTAATCACAAACCATAACGGTGGTTTTTTGATTGAAACATTAGAGATCAATAACATTGAAGTTGAAGCTACCGGAGCGCACAGTAAAGTTGAAAAACTAACACCCAAAAGTTGGATGTTGGTAACTCAAGATATCGATCCCGCTATCTATGTTACAAGCACGCAACAAAGTGATTCGGTGTTAATAAGGATCACAAAACCCGACTTGAATAATGAGTAGATCAAGAATCAATGAGGTGACAAGTGTTATAAAATACAATACTTGGTTAATCACTTTCCTTAAATCATGAAGTTTAGATCTCTTACATCAACAGAATTAGATGAAGTTTCAGTGATCAGAGAGTTCTCTGATGAGCTGTCAACGAAAAAACTAGCTCACCTAATTTGTTATTACACTGAAGATTACCAATCCTCTATTTTGCAAGAACAGCTACTGGCATCTTTTCCTGGTATATCTTTGCATGGTTGTTCAACGTGTCATGGAGTCATGACAGAAAGAGGTTTTAAGGAAGGGCCAGTTGTCGGTGTTCTAGCCATTTATGATCTGGGTTCAAACGCATTTGGGACAGGGATAACATCACTAGAACAATCAACTAGTGACGCCGTAACTAAGTCGATTGATTTGGCTCTGAAAAACGCAGGCAGAGAAGGGGAAGTTCCTGACCTCTTATTAATCCACTCAACACCCGGGAAAGAAGAACAAATTCTAACGTCAATAGATCGTAAATTTGGTACTAAAGTCCCTATTATTGGCGGTAGTGCTGCCGACAACAAAGTGACAAATTCTTGGTCTGTATTTACAGAAGGCGGTATTTCATCAAATGCACTATCAATTACCGCTTTCTTCTCTTCTCAATCTATTTTTACATCATTAAGTTCTGGTCATGCCCCCACAGAGTACTTTGGAACTGCTACTAAAGTGGAAGGGCGTGTGTTACTAGAAATAAATGGTGAACCAGCAAAGAATACTTATCACGAATGGACGAACCAGCATACTTCTGACTCTGGCGATTCGTTTTTATTTGAACGATCTAATATATATCCAATAGGTCGACATGTAGGTACTGAATTAAATAAACCTTACTTTAAATTGTCTCACCCAATAAGAGAAACAGATGGCGGTGGAATAGAGTTATTTACTGATATTCTAGAAGGTGACCTTTTGTACTTGATGTCTGGTTGCAAAGAAAAATTAGTGAGTCGTTCAGCTGATATAATTAAAAACTCTTATTATAGTGGTGTAGAAGTTGAATCTAAATTAGGCGCGATCAATATTTTTTGCGCCGGACCTATGCTGTATCTAAAGCACGATATGCAAGAAGTATGTAATCAGATTAACCAATCCTTAGATGGCCAGCCTTTTATTTGTCCATTTACTTTTGGCGAACAAGGGCGGTTAGCCGGTGGTGAAAGTAGCCACGGTAACCTGATGGTTTCTTCAGCAACATTCTATCGGTTAAAAACTTAATACGATGCAAAATACAGAAGCACTTAACGAAACCCTTATTGAGTTAGAAAGAGTGAAACGCAGAGAGGCGCGTTTAGCTGAAGAGAATAGGGCAATTTTGTCAACAATATCAGCATTTAGCCGTGCTAAAAGTCGATATGAAGTATTTGATAGTCTCAATAAAGTGCTCCAGCAGTATAT
>NZ_JAKJSW010000245.1:0-5811 GCF_050337375.1 Vibrio makurazakiensis
AGTTAACTTAACTTACTGTTAAAGTTAGATATTGTCACAATCGTCAAATTCTATGTCTTAAATTTTTCTCAAGGGTATATGGTCATGGGGAAAGTATACGACGGTCTGCACCGCATCAGTTTCCTAATCAATGAAGAAGGCGTAATTGAGCACGTATTCAATAAGTTCAAAACTAAAACGCACCATGAAGTGGTTCTTGACTACTTTAATCAACAAAGCGCTGACTAACGCTTATTGCCGTAAGCGCTAACAGTTTAGAAGCGTATAAATAATAAAAGCCCGAACTGAATGACCAGTTCGGGCTTTTTAATTGATGAGCGCTTAGTGCTGCTACTTAACTATTATTCGGTCAAGTGTGGCTCTTCACTACTTGGTAGGGCATTCCAAACAGCTTTCACCAATGTCGCAAGTGGAATAGCGAAGAAGACGCCCCAGAATCCCCACAATCCGCCAAACACTAATACAGCTACGATTATCGCAACAGGGTGAAGGTTAACCGCTTCTGAAAATAATACTGGAACCAGTACGTTACCATCTAATGCTTGAATAATGCCGTAGGCCAGTAATAGCCAGTAGAAAGGAGGCGTTAATCCCCATTGGAATAAACCAACTATTGCAACGGGAACCGTTACAGCTGCTGCCCCGATATAAGGAATTAATACCGAAAGCCCTACCGCAACCGCAAGCAATGCCGAATAACGTAAATCGAGAATAGCGAACGTAACGTAGCTGACACCACCAACGATTAATATCTCCACGACTTTACCACGAATGTAGTTCGAGATTTGTTGGTTCATTTCAACCCAAACTTTAGTCGCCAAACGTCGGTTCTGAGGTAATACACCACTCGCCATACCAATCATTTCGTCTTTATCTTTAAGTAAGAAGAAGATCAAAAGAGGCACTAAAATCAAGTAAACAGCTAGTGTTGCAATACTGACTAATGAAGCAAGTGAGCCCTTAACAACACTTTCACCCATACCCAAGACTTTGTTTTTCGCATTTGAAACAATGGACTCAACAATCTGTAGGTTAGCAAGCTCAGGGTAACGTTCTGGGATCGTTGCGATAAAGCTTTGCAAGCCACCGTACATACTTGGAATATCATTGATTAGGTTACCAATTTGATGCCAAATAGTCGGCACCAAACCAAATAAAGCCAATAACACTAAACTGAAAAACAACATAATTACCAGCATAACTGCTGGTGTTCTTGGAATGCCGATTCGTTGCATTTGGGCAACAGGCCACTCCAACAGATAAGCCAAAACAATAGCAACCAACAGTGGCGCAATCAGGTGACCGAAAAAGTAAATCGTTATAAAGCCGAATAGAATGATGGCAACCAAACTGACAGCATGTGGATCGGAGAAACGTCGTTTATACCAACGATTGATCATTTCAAGCATTTGACTGCAATTCCTTTTTAATAACCTTGAGGTGGAAGTAATCGAGATTAGCTTCGCTATCGACACTAAAAGAGTGCCTAGATAAGAAGTTCATTGTGTCCTGCATAGAGCTTTTATCCGAGATATAAATATCTAAGGATTGACCTACTTCTAACTTTGCAGTGTGACGTTTGGCTAATAATAGCGCCATTGGACAACGTTCAGTGCGTAAATCAAGAATATTAGGTTCCATTCTTTTGCTCGATGCTTATTATAAGAAGCTCATTGTAATGTGTTTTTGAAAATGAGGCACCTTTCTATTTTCTAGCACATACAATCAAGATAATGTGCGTCAATGACAAACTCTTAATATATATAAGAAACCATTTAGCATTGCCCTTGTCTTAATGTCAGAAGAAACGGAGTACCACTGACCAATATGTTAAAACGCACACGCTCTCTTGTTTGCCTTTGTATCGCAGCGGCATTAAGCACCCCATTACCGACAAGCGCCAATACGACTGACTTGCCTGATATCGGCACAGCAGCTGGCGGAACGCTCACTATAGATCAAGAACTTATCTATGGTGACGCTTACATGCGAATTCTTAGAAACAGCCAACCTATCGTCAATGACCCAGTAATCAATGAATACGTGACGAACCTTGGGCATAGGCTAGTAGCGAATGCCAATGATGTAAAAACACCATTTCAGTTTTTCATGATCCGCGATCGTAACATCAACGCATTCGCATTCTTTGGTGGATACGTTGCATTGCATTCAGGTCTGTTTTTGCACGCTCAATCAGAAAGTGAAATAGCTTCGGTTATCGCCCACGAAATTGCCCATGTCACGCAGCGACATCTAGCTCGTAGTATGGAAGACCAAGCAAGGCGTTCGCCTGCAACGATGGCAGCACTGGTTGGCGGTATTTTATTAGCGATTGCAGCTCCAGAAGCCGGAATTGCCGCCATTACCGCGACTACCGCTGGCAATATGCAAAGCCAAATTAACTACACCCGCAGCAATGAGAAAGAAGCCGATCGTTTTGGTATTAATACATTGGCTAAGGCTGGTTTTGACGTACAAGCCATGCCTCGATTTTTCGGCCGCTTAGCCGATGAATATCGCTATGCAAGCACACCTCCGCCAATGCTATTAACTCACCCATTACCAGAAGACCGTATTACCGATTCTCGTGAGCGAGCAAGGTCATATCCACCTCTTAAGCTAGCACCATCACTGGATTACCATCTAGCAAGAGCTCGAATTGTTGCTCGCTATGCGGGAATCGACAACGATGCAGCACTTGATTGGTTCCAGCGCAAAGGTAAGAAAGCACCAGCATCGATTAACTCTTCGTTCGAATATGGGAAAGCATTGGTCTACCTAGACTCAAAGCAGCTTGATAAAGCACAGCTTATTCTAGATAAGTTAATTCAAAATGACCCGCTCAACTTATTCTATCTGGATGCAATTTCTGATCTGCATATCGCCCAAAAGAACCCTGAAATAGCGGTAAAGGAGCTTAAGTCGGCATTAACGAGAAAACCAAATAATGCTGTCTTGACCATCAACTATGCGAATGCATTGCTAGAAGATGAGAAGTTTGACGAGAGTATTCGTGTACTGCAGCGCTATACACATGATCGCCCACAAGACACTAATGGTTGGCACTTACTTTCCAAAGCAAATATTAGCCAAGCAAATAGTGATGAAGATTTGGCAGCTCGAGCTGAAATACTCGCACTGCAAGCCAATTGGAACAAAGCGATTCAATACTATACCCAAGCGAGCCAAATAGCCGAACTAGGCAGCCTGAAGCAAGCAAGGTACGATGCAAGAATAGACCAACTTATGGTGCAGCGTGACCGCTTTATGTCACTGCAATAATAAGTTAGATACAAAATAGGAAAGCTGCTCAATTGAAGCAGCACTAAAACAAAATAATAATCTCAGCCAAATTATAGGAAATTGTCATGTCAGTCGTGATTTACCACAACCCAAGATGTTCTAAAAGCCGCCAAACTCTTGCTGTTCTTGAAGAAAATGGCGTTCAACCAGAAGTTGTAAAATACTTAGAAGCACCGTTGTCAGTAGAGCAGCTAAAAACATTATTCTCTCAACTTGGTTTTGCAACTGTACGTGAAATGATGCGCACTAAAGAAGCGGACTACAAAGCAGCAAACCTAGGTGATGCTTCGGTTACTGATGAAGAGTTATTTAAAGCAATGGCTGACAACCCTAAACTTTTTGAACGCCCTGTTGTTGTAGCAAATAACAAAGCAAAAATAGGTCGACCACCAGAGCAAGTATTAGAGATTTTGTAACTCATAATGAACGTGAAAATCCTTGTTCTCTACTATAGCCGTCATGGCAGTACTCGCGCGCTAGCTAGACAGATTGCGCGAGGTATCGAGTCGACTCCCAACTGTGAGGCGGTAATACGCACGGTAGAAGAAATTGCACCTACGGCTTCTCCATCAGAAGAAGCCATTGCAACATTATCTGATCTTAAAGAGTGTGATGGTTTGGCTCTTGGCAGTCCAGTTTGGTTTGGCAATATGTCAGGCTCAATGAAACACTTTTGGGACTCTACAACCTCATTGTGGGTTAACGGCGATCTTATCGATAAGCCAGCGTGCGTGTTTACCTCTTCAGCATCTATGCATGGCGGACAAGAAACGACGCAACAAAGTATGATGACCCCGTTACTTCACCACGGAATGCTCATTTTAGGCATCCCCTACTCAGAGCCAACACTGCATACCACTCAGTCGGGCGGTACACCTTACGGTGCAAGTAGTACAGGGCATGCATCTACATTAACGAAAGAAGAAATTGAGCTCGCACAGAAGCTAGGTAAACGCCTTGCACGCGTTGCGCGTAACCAAAAGGAAATGGAGCCTTAATGGAGATGTCACCAAGAACCAAACAGTTTCGATTTTTGGCGCTGTTCGGCAACGTATCACTACTGGCTTGGGTATTAATTTGGCAACTGGGGCTTTCACCGCACCCACACCTTAGCAGTATGGCACTAGCGATAGCTTGGGCAATACCATTGCTACTGCCACTACCCGGTATTTTGGCAGGTAAACCCTATACTCACGCTTGGGCAAACTTCGTCTTAATGCTGTATTTCCTACATGCTCTAACCATTTTTTATATTGATGGCGGTGAGCGCATGTTGGCAGTCATTGAGCTTGCTCTGACGAGCTGTGGTTTCGCTGGTAATATCCTGTATACCAGAGCACGAGGTAAAGAACTGGGATTAAAACTCCCACTATTATCTAAAGTAGAGAAACAAGAAAAAGCTAAGTTTGATGGTGAATCTTAGACTTTTATTTAACTCGTATATCATGCCTAGTTCAGTGTAGATCTACACCCGATGTTGATTTTAGATATAAAAAAACGCGCCAATTAAGCGCGGTTTTTTCATGTTTGAAGCAAACTATTCTTGATCTAACGTTATACTTAGAATCAATAACTAAGACTTAGTCCACTGATAGTTCAAGGCCGCTTGTTCAGGGGCAAGTTCTACTGTGACTTCACCATCGATAGCACCACTTTCAACATTTAGCTGAGCTGCTTCATCGTTAGTTGTCACTGCTGGTTCACCGACCGTAGACGCTAATTGGTCTTGTGTAGTGACAACCCCTTGCTTTAACACTGTAACAGGCGCAACCGAAGCTTCTGTGTGAGAGTCAATTTTCACTGGCTCTACCGACACACTATTCACTTGTTGCTCAAGCTCTGGGGCAATTTCTTCGGTCACATCTAACAATTCGACTTTCGATAACTGACGAATACGTCTTAGTTCAGCAGTAAACTCCTCAGGTGAAGAGAGTAAGTGTACTTTAAACGTCACTTGGTTATTTTGAATATTAAGAATGTCTAAACTTGCTACTGAGTTCAGCGCTTTTAAACCATTCTCTAGTTCGAAGAAGTCTTGCGCGTCCTGAACATTAACAATATTCACCAACTGAGACTCTGATGATTCTCCGGCAACAGTTACCGCACTCTTATTCGCGTAGTAATCACTTACTTCATCAATCAAACGCTTTGCTTGAACTTGTGTATTGCCAGAAGCAGAACCAGTAATCGGAGCTTTGGGAGAGTCCACTAGTAGATTCGGTTTTTGATCGTACAGTGTCCAACGTAAACCTTGACGCTGTGCACGGATAACTAAAACCGCATCAACTGGGTAACGTTTACTCGACGCACTAATTGGCCCAACAAACGATCCCCATAGATCAGAAACTTCAATGCCAGTAATGTCGTCAAAGTCACCAACGGGTAATGTTAAAGGCAACCCTCGACGAGTCGCATTATCTAACAGACCAACACGCAGCGTTGAATTCGAGTGCTCCCACGCAATCGTACGGTCATAGTTTTTATCTTCAACTAACCAAACTAAAATAT
>NZ_JAKJSW010000246.1:0-5789 GCF_050337375.1 Vibrio makurazakiensis
GTTTATTTGACTCTGAGAGTCTTTAGAAAATGCGAATTTTAGAACAATGGTTCTGGAAGTCTCATGCTCTTTAACAATTTGGAAAGCTGACTGATTGATTACTTACGAGTAATTCAATCAAATTTAAAAGTTCTCAATGTTTATCTTTATTGATAAACACAACAAACACATTCAAGTGTCTTGTATTCGAATCAAACGTTAGTTTGATTCACAATTGAGTCCGGCAAACAGTTATCAAGAATTAACCCTTCTTGATGACAACCAAAAACCTTGGTTGTTTGAACATACATTAAGACCCTTTCGGGTTGTATGGTTAAGTGACTAAGCGTACACGGTGGATGCCTTGGCAGTCAGAGGCGATGAAAGACGTAATAACTTGCGATAAGCCCAGATTAGGTAGTAATAACCTTTTGAGTCTGGGATTTCTGAATGGGGAAACCCACGTGCAYAAGCACGTATCCTGTTGTGAATACATAGCAACAGGAGGCAAACCGGGGGAACTGAAACATCTAAGTACCCCGAGGAAGAGAAATCAACCGAGATTCCGAAAGTAGCGGCGAGCGAAATTGGATTAGCCCTTAAGCTTTTAATGATGCAGGTGAAGRSTCTGGAAAGTSYCGCAAYAAAGGGTGATAGCCCCGTAACCGACACATCATAATCAGTGAAATCGAGTAGGGCGGGACACGTGATATCCTGTCTGAATATGGGGGGACCATCCTCCAAGGCTAAATACTACTGACTGACCGATAGTGAACCAGTACCGTGAGGGAAAGGCGAAAAGAACCCCTGTGAGGGGAGTGAAATAGAACCTGAAACCGTGTACGTACAAGCAGTAGGAGCACCTTCGTGGTGTGACTGCGTACCTTTTGTATAATGGGTCAGCGACTTAATTTTAGTAGCAAGGTTAACCGTTTAGGGGAGCCGTAGGGAAACCGAGTCTTAACTGGGCGTACAGTTGCTAGGATTAGACCCGAAACCAGGTGATCTAGCCATGGGCAGGTTGAAGGTTGAGTAACATCAACTGGAGGACCGAACCGACTAATGTTGAAAAATTAGCGGATGACTTGTGGCTAGGGGTGAAAGGCCAATCAAACCTGGAGATAGCTGGTTCTCCCCGAAAGCTATTTAGGTAGCGCCTCGGACGAATACTACTGGGGGTAGAGCACTGTTAAGGCTAGGGGGTCATCCCGACTTACCAACCCTTTGCAAACTCCGAATACCAGTAAGTACTATCCGGGAGACACACGGCGGGTGCTAACGTCCGTCGTGGAGAGGGAAACAACCCAGACCGCCAGCTAAGGTCCCAAAGTATAGCTAAGTGGGAAACGATGTGGGAAGGCTCAGACAGCCAGGATGTTGGCTTAGAAGCAGCCATCATTTAAAGAAAGCGTAATAGCTCACTGGTCGAGTCGGCCTGCGCGGAAGATGTAACGGGGCTAAGCTATACACCGAAGCTGCGGCTACGTACCTTAGGGTATGTGGGGTAGGGGAGCGTTCTGTAAGCCGTTGAAGGTGGTCTGTAAGGGCTGCTGGAGGTATCAGAAGTGCGAATGCTGACATGAGTAACGATAAAGGGAGTGAAAAACTCCCTCGCCGGAAGACCAAGGGTTCCTGTCCAACGTTAATCGGGGCAGGGTAAGTCGACTCCTAAGGCGAGGCCGAAAGGCGTAGTCGATGGGAAACGGGTTAATATTCCCGTACTTCTTACAATTGCGATGGGGGGACGGAGAAGGCTAGGTGGGCCTGGCGACGGTTGTCCAGGTTCAAGTATGTAGGCGGAAAGTTTAGGTAAATCCGGACTTTCTTAACGCTGAGATACGATGTCGAGCTACTACGGTAGTGAAGTCATTGATGCCATGCTTCCAGGAAAAGCCTCTAAGCTTCAGATTGTAAGGAATCGTACCCCAAACCGACACAGGTGGTCGGGTAGAGAATACCAAGGCGCTTGAGAGAACTCGGGTGAAGGAACTAGGCAAAATGGTACCGTAACTTCGGGAGAAGGTACGCTCTTATCAGTGAAGTCCCTTGCGGATGGAGCAGACGAGAGTCGCAGATACCAGGTGGCTGCAACTGTTTATTAAAAACACAGCACTGTGCAAAATCGTAAGATGACGTATACGGTGTGACGCCTGCCCGGTGCCGGAAGGTTAATTGATGGGGTTAGACTTCGGTCGAAGCTCTTGATCGAAGCCCCGGTAAACGGCGGCCGTAACTATAACGGTCCTAAGGTAGCGAAATTCCTTGTCGGGTAAGTTCCGACCTGCACGAATGGCGTAATGATGGCCACGCTGTCTCCACCCGAGACTCAGTGAAATTGAAATCGCTGTGAAGATGCAGTGTACCCGCGGCTAGACGGAAAGACCCCGTGAACCTTTACTACAGCTTGGCACTGAACATTGAACCTACATGTGTAGGATAGGTGGGAGACTTTGAAACCGCGTCGCTAGATGTGGTGGAGTCGTCCTTGAAATACCACCCTTGTAGTTTTGATGTTCTAACGTYGGTCCCTGAATCGGGATTACGGACAGTGCCTGGTGGGTAGTTTGACTGGGGCGGTCTCCTCCCAAAGAGTAACGGAGGAGCACGAAGGTGGGCTAAACACGGTTGGACATCGTGTGGTTAGTGCAATGGCATAAGCCCGCTTGACTGCGAGAATGACAATTCGAGCAGGTGCGAAAGCAGGTCATAGTGATCCGGTGGTTCTGAATGGAAGGGCCATCGCTCAACGGATAAAAGGTACTCCGGGGATAACAGGCTGATACCGCCCAAGAGTTCATATCGACGGCGGTGTTTGGCACCTCGATGTCGGCTCATCACATCCTGGGGCTGAAGTCGGTCCCAAGGGTATGGCTGTTCGCCATTTAAAGTGGTACGCGAGCTGGGTTTAGAACGTCGTGAGACAGTTCGGTCCCTATCTGCCGTGGGCGTTGGAAAATTGAAAGGGGCTGCTCCTAGTACGAGAGGACCGGAGTGGACGAACCTCTGGTGTTCGGGTTGTCATGCCAATGGCATTGCCCGGTAGCTAAGTTCGGAATCGATAAGCGCTGAAAGCATCTAAGCGCGAAGCGAGCCTTGAGATGAGTTTTCCCTGRCGCTTTAAGCGTCCTAAAGGGTTGTCGTAGACTACGACGTTGATAGGCAGGGTGTGTAAGTGCTGCGAGGCATTGAGCTAACCTGTACTAATTGCCCGTGAGGCTTAACCATACAACACCCAAAGGGTTTTGGAWTGGACTCAAGATACATCAGACCTTGAATGAGTTTGAAGAGAYAGACTTTTAAATACAGTTTTCCGAATTTTAAAATTTGCTTGGCGACCATAGCATTGTGGACCCACCTGATCCCATGCCGAACTCAGAAGTGAAACACAATAGCGCCGATGGTAGTGTGGGGTTTCCCCATGTGAGAGTAGGACATCGCCAGGCTTTAAATTTAATCTTTAGATTGACCRATCTAGAGATATGGACGCTCACCTAGTGAGTTGACCACTGCGGAGTGGTAGTTCAGTTGGTTAGAATACCGGCCTGTCACGCCGGGGGTCGCGGGTTCGAGTCCCGTCCACTCCGCCACTTATACTAAGCCCAAGTCGAAAGACTTGGGCTTTTTTACGTCTGGAATTTGGTTGTTCATAGTGTAATCTACAGATCTTCCACGTTTATTGCCTATCAATAGCACTCAATCAAACAGTACTTTTCTCCTTAATCGTCCTAGAACACGTTTCTTTAGTGTTAAATGATAATTACTTTCATTAATTGCTAGAATGTTAGCAATTATTACAGGTG
The DNA here is from genome assembly GCF_050337375.1 of Vibrio makurazakiensis. NCBI lineage: Bacteria > Pseudomonadati > Pseudomonadota > Gammaproteobacteria > Vibrionales > Vibrionaceae > Vibrio > Vibrio makurazakiensis. The sequence continues at coordinate 3,780 of NZ_JAKJSW010000246.1, forward strand.
GTTACTCAAAATGCATATCTCTCGTCGTCACTTTATTCAAAGCTCGTTAGCCGTCGCTACGGTTACAATGTTACCCGCATGTTCAGTTAAACAATCAACTGATACTGAAGGTCGTTACGTTTATGATTTGACTGCCGAGCCATCAACAGCAGAGGTTGTCCCTGGGTATACAACAAATGTGTTAGGTTTTGACGGTAAGATCCCCGCTCCTACTATTCGCTGTCGCCAAGGTGAACTCGTTACAATCCGTTTTACCAATAAACTCAATGAACCTACGACTATCCACTGGCACGGACTGAGAATTCCAATTGGAATGGATGGCGTCCCTTTCCTTAGCCAGCCTCCAATAATGCCCGGTGAAACATTTATTTATGAGTTCACTCCACCTGATGCGGGTACATTCTGGTATCACCCACATGTTAACAGTGTTGTTCAGTTAGGCATGGGGTTGGTTGGTGCAATTATTGTTGAAGAGTCGACGCCTGTAATATTCGATGAAGAGCATGAACTGGTGCTAAAACATTGGCATTTAGATAAGAAAGGGCAATGGAAAGATCTCATGATTCCGCGTTATAGCGCGCGTATGGGGACGCCTGGAGAGTGGGGTACTGTTAATGGTGTTCATCACCCTGAATATACCTTAAGAGAAAATGCTACTACTCGTCTTAGAATCGCCAATGTTGATAATACTATTACCTACCCAATATCTATTGAAGGCGCAGAAGCTTGGATTATTGCAATTGATGGTAATCCTATACTTACACCTCGAAGGCTAGGCCGACATAAGATAGGTCCTGGGATGCGAGTGGATCTCGCGATCGTTGCTCCTAAAGCCGGAACAACCGTGACCGTTCAACACATGAAAGGTGAATTCCCATTCAAGCTTTGCCAGTTTAATTGTATTAAGTCTGATCTGATGGGATTTCCGGAGCTTCCTAGGTTGCCTTTAAACCCTGTTCCCCAACTAGACTTGGAAAATGCTATCGAGCTTGATTTTGTTTTTGAATGGGAAGGTGCAGTTACGCCTGCAAGTAAAACAGGTAAAGCCGTGCCTAAATTTTGGCTAATGAATAAAAGGGCTTGGGAAGGAATGAGTAAAGACAACATTCCTGAGCCATTAGCGAGATTGGAATTAGGGCGAACCTATATTTTTGATTTACGAAACGTAACTCAGTACCACCACCCAATTCATCTCCATGGTCATACATTTACAGTATTAGAACTTGATGGTAAAAAGTTAGACGAACCATTTCACACTGATACTGTTTTGCTAGGAAAGAATGGTCGTGCTAAAGCGGCATTCGTCGCTGATAACCCCGGCCAGTGGATGTATCATTGTCACGTGATTGAGCATATGAAAACAGGGCTAATGGGATTTATTGAGGTTAGCTAAAGTGACTCCTGTAACTTTTTTAAACTATATTGCTTTGCTGTACTTTATTCGAAGCTATTTGCGAAAATTTATTTAGGATCATGGGCAAAATAAGCCGTTCTCACATACAATTCAGAAAACTTATCGTAAGGGATACACATGGGGCAATTTTCAATTTTGGGCTTTATCGCTCTAGGGGGCGCATTTGGAGCTTGTTCCCGTTACCTGATTTCAGAGTTATGCGTATCATTATTTGGTAGAGGTTTCCCATACGGGACTTTAACTGTAAACGTCATTGGCTCATTAATGATGGGTTGCTTGATCGCAGCTTTTGAAAATGGTTCATTGGCTACGGAACCGTGGAGGCAGATTATAGGTCTTGGCTTTCTTGGTGCGTTGACCACCTTCTCAACTTTTTCTATGGATAACGTTTTGCTGATGCAACAGGGCGCATTTTTTAAAATGGGCTTGAATGTTTTGCTTAATGTTGTACTAAGTATTTCTGCAGCATGGATTGGATTTCAGCTACTGATCAAGTCTTGAGCAAGAAATGAACAAATAATTTACAAATAGGCTTGGTAATTCCAAGTCTATTTTTTATAATGAACAAACTTGTCGGAGTGCCATATGGCTGAGAC
>NZ_JAKJSW010000247.1:0-5681 GCF_050337375.1 Vibrio makurazakiensis
AATCACTTGTACAGACTCACCAAACGCGACTTCACGAATAAGTGATTCAGGTACTAGAAAATCCACCTCATAAGCAAAGTCGTTAACCAGTTCAATGATCTTCTGACCTGAATTTACTTTGGTGTAATTATCGATAAATACTTGGCTAATTTGCCCTGCAAAAGGAGCAAACAACTTTGAACGTTCCAAGTTCAACTCAGCATTAGATAAATCAGTTAAGGCGAGATTTTCTTGCTGCTGCTTAGCATCAAAGTCGGCTTTAATAGCATTGAGTTCGGAGTCTGAAACGAAAGCTTTCTCGTTCAGTTTTGCCGAACGTAGGTATTTGTCTTCAGCTTGAAGGCGAGCGGCTTTCGCTGCACCTAATGATGCTTGAGCCTTCCTCATTGAAATTAAAAGATCACTCGTTTCAAGTTGAGCAAGAACTTGCCCTTTTTTAACTCGTTGACCTTTACTCACTAGCACATTACTAACTGTGCCATTGACTTTAAAGCTGATTGGGGATGTTTGTGCGCTGCGCACAATACCAGTAAGTTCGCGAGTTTGAGTATGAGACTCAAAAATTGATTTTATAAATTTAACACTGCGAACAGCAGGCTCTGGGGTGACTTCTTGTGGTTCTGCCTGCTTATTACAACCAGCAAGGCCAATTACGACAAATAAAGCTAATAACGATTTCAAAACATCATCCAGTCTTATGGTATGTCGTACCAGTATACCAGACCATATAATTCAATGCTAACTTAGAACGAGGAGGTTGAAGTCACTCCCAAAAAACAATATTACCAGCTCGAATACTGTCTAAAAATCGAGCATGGGAGTAATCTTATTATGCTTGTGAAGTTTCGAATTAACTTTTATCGCAAACTAATTGCTGCTAGGTGACATAATGAAGAATAAAGAAATTGCACCAGACGAAATAACCTGCCCATTGTGCCAGCATGATGAATATCTTATTTCAGAAAGTGGGGAAAAATTTACATGTGCGTCATGCGGTTTTCACACAAAACAGTTTAGCTCTATTAATCGCGGAGTAATTCCCTCTATAGCRCCGAACTCGAAGAGCATGTTGCTCGCTGCAAATGGTGTGTGTCACTAAGCCATTGTTTCAACTCTAATAAACTATAAATATTGTGGGCTTTCGAATCTGATTCGTTGGCCTCAATACCTTTTGAGCACAATTTAAAGGTTTTAATCCCAGATCGAACGCCTGCCTCGACCCCTTTTTCAGTATCATCAATGTAAATACAATCTTTCGTTCTAAAGCCCATATTCATTGCTGTATATAACAGAAGATCTGGCTCTGGCTTCCAGCTGTTGGCGTCGAATGCCGAGAAAATTTTGCCATAGAACGAAGGTAACAGCCCCGTCATTTCTAGTGATTGCTTTATCCGGTCTTTAGGCGCGTTTGAAGCAACACAAAACTCAATGTTGTTCTGGGATAGGAATTGAATCAGTTCTTTGGCACCTGTCATAGGCTGTAGGTGGTCATGAAAAAGCTTCTGAACCTCGTCTCTATACAGAGGTTCAAGAATGTCTAAGGATATAGATAACCCTAGTCGACACTGAGTATCTAATAAGATATCGGCAAGTTTGCCGCCTTTAAAGTGAGCTAAAGACTCTTCGAGAGTTAGTTTACCGTCAAATTGTTCGAAAACCTGTACTAAAGCCTGACAGCACAGAACCTCACTATCAACAAGCGTTCCGTCACAATCGAAAATCACACATTGTGTTTGCCTTGAACTCATAAGTACTCTCTCTTATTTGGAGATTTCATACTAAATCATCAAGCTACTATTTCTCTGGCAAACCTAACACTTCTCGAACACCCACTTAATTATCTTCGCAAAATATGCACAAGATCACTATAAACCACTGAGAATATTCATTAGACCAACATTGTGTAACAAGTTAGTCACTTATCGAATCAGGGTATAAATCTCTAATTGAGATAAAATCGTCAATATTTTGAATTAATAGTTTGGTGAGACATGGGTCGAATTGAAAACCAGTTTCTCTCTCGAATAATTCGACAACATCACTCACTGGCCACGCTTGCTTATAGCACCGAACACTGAGCAGAGCATCAAAGACATCAGCGACCGCTGTAATGCGAGCAAAAATATGAATATCCTCTCCGACCTTGCCATTGGGGTATCCTTTGCCATCCCAACGTTCATGATGCTCGTGAGCAACGATAGCCGCCAAGTTGGTAATATCCCCTTCACTTGTTTTCAGTAATTTATAACCAGCAGTTGTGTGCTGTTTCATTACCTTCCATTCGTCTTCATTAAGTTKCCCAGGCTTGTCTAATATAGACTCAGGTACAGATATTTTACCAACGTCATGCATAGGGCTGATGATCTCAATGATCTCAATTTCTCGATGACTTAGTCCTTTTAGCTTAGCAAGCTTGGCTGATAGCTTTGCAACACGCTTAACATGATTACCCGTTTCACCAGAGCGTGTTTCTATGGCTTCACCCAGCACGTGAATCATTTCTTTTTGCACACCTAACGTACGGCTTTGAAGAGTCAGTATTTTCTTATTTTTATTAGCAAGCTCTCGCTTTTGCCTAATCGTCGCAAATTGCATAATGATGATCGTAGTGAGAAAAGCGATCACCACGCTACTTGCAATAAGTAACCTGTAGTTGTCTTTGATAAATGATGTCGGACTATTAAGTAATATACTTTCAGCAGGAAGTGAGAACATCGATATATCAAACGTTGCGAGAGCATCGTAATCAAAAACAATACGCTTGTTGCTTCCAGCAATCACTTGCGCCTCAAAACGCAAGGGAATGTATTGGCTTAGCGCTTTTACCGCTTCAATACCCATACTTTCAGAACGATTGACGTAACCGCCAAGTACACCACCTTGAATATAAAACTCCCACAAAGAGAATACTGGCGCAGCGCTTGAGCCTGCAATGATATGAGAGATTTCTTGATAGCTGTAATAACGATTTTGTTTAATTTCCGTATTAAAATGTGTCAGTAGGACTGCGTCGTCTTTTGACACACCAGAAAGGAACTGGCTCGCTTCGCTAAGAGAACGCTCTCTAATTTCCACCAGCTCAATATCGTCGTATTTACTTAAAATATTAATAACTTCGCCACGGATAAGTTCCGAGGTTAAGCTTCTGTCTGCTAAGTAGTAGAGTTTTTTAAGGTTAGGCTGCAGCTTGACGATCAGATCTATATTGCTATCAATATCATCTTTTTCGTAAATGACTGTACCTTTATGGGTGATACTATGAAGACTTTCAGACGTATCATTGATACCGGCAGCAACAACAGGAATGTTTTTCCCAGCAATCATATCTAGCCCACGTAGAAACCGAAGGGCATTGTCATCAGTCGCAATAACGCCATCAAAATCATAATTTTTGTATTTGAAAGAGAGGTAATTGCGAAGTTTAGAAAAGTACTCTGGCGAGTTAATTCTTTTGGTATCTAAGTATTCTATCGATACCTTTATAGGCACACCTGAAATCGCTAAGGCGCTATCAATACCCTTTTGAAAATCAGCAGTCCACTGGTAAGACGGCTCATAAGAATGCAAAACCAGAATGTGTTTCGCATCCCAGTTGTTAGTATCGGCAACGGCGTAGCCCATAAAAACATTTAGAGCTATCGCCAACAGCACTCGGCTTACTACGTTCATTGACAAGGTTCTCAATAAATAAGACGCCGTATTCTACGCTAAGTTAATTACCCTGTATTAACGCTTTATACCTCACGCCAATACTTAGCGGCGGATTCATGATCTTGCTCCCAAAAACAAACCAGTTGATTAGCAACCTGATTTATAGATATCGCGTCACTTGTCGACATTAAGTCAGAAAACAGCACCTCATTATCGGAAGCCRTAATGATTCCAGACGCGACAACCTCGCCACCACTCAGACCTAAAAATAGTTGATGCTCACCTGAAAGAATTATTTGAGTAAAAAACTCTAGGATGTTGGCTTTGTCCTGTTCACTCTTCCATGCACTCGCTTGATTGAGCGCAAACATCACAGTCATCTTATGAAAATCAACAGGACAAATTTCATCAAGAACGTTATCAGATCTCTCAGGTACAAAAGCTTCAATATTCTTTTTACTCAATGCCTGCTGATAAAGTTTGAGCCCAGCAAGGCTTTCTTGAGTGGGGAATTGCACATCAATTTGGTCATACAACCATTGATTTTTGGTGTTGCCAATTACAGGTAAGTCGTTATTCATTCTTTTGCTACCTACTTAATGATCCCCGAGCATAAATGCTGGGAAAAAGGTAATGCACCAATCTGTTCATTACCGTATTTACAAAGCATACCTAGCAAGGCACTGAGCAACAAGACCTGACCGATTTAAAAACATAAATGTTGCTAATATAATGGCTTGAGACTCAGAAATCGTCAGAATATAAGAAACACATATCATCTCTATTCAATCTTTCATACAATTACTCGAACAAAAATATAAAGGATTTCAAATGAAAAAGGCTCTAATCGCTGCCACGATGATGGCACTACTTGCTGGCTGTTCAGATAACGAGGTTGGTGACGTCAGCTTAGGATTGTTCACTATGAAAGACATTAAGATCTCCCATTTAGATGATGAAAAGATCCCAGGTGTGACTTGTCATATTGCTTCTATTGAAGCCGACTTCTCTTTGGCTGATCCTAGTGACAGTTCTATTTCATGCCGTCAAACTGGCGACATAACACCAGAGATGATCGCAACGATTGATAAGAGCCCTTCTGGGGAAGTGGTGTTCAAACAATCTAAAAGCATCTTTTTCAAATCAATGAAAGTAAGACGTATATACGACGCTGAAAACCAAACCCTGCTCTACTTGTCTTACACGACCAAAGAAACAGAAGGTAGTTTCAAACACAGCCTATCAACGGTTCCACTTTGGGGCACTAAAGCGTATTTAGAGTCGGCCGCAGTGTCTAAGTAAATCAATGGATTTACCTGCCGTTACTTACTTTTTCTCTAAGTAAAACAGCCTCATCAATGAAATATATTAAACAGCCTTCTAGTCTTCAGTTGGCTGTTTTCACTTAACACACCCCAGCAAACGATTGCTTATAAATATAACTATTAATCTATACATTCAACGTTGACGGGCACACTGTCAAAGTGCAAAAATCAGAATGCCTCCCCGTAACTACCCAGCAATTATTTCTACTTAAAATGAACAAGAAAATCTTTTTAACGCTTACTCTTTCCCTTATTTTGGCTGGCTGTAATCCAACAGATTCAGCTAAAAGCGAAAAATATGTTCTTAATGAACAGCATGATCTGAAAGCTTTTAACCTTACACAAATCAATATTGAAAACGGAGACGCGCGTTTCTATTGGGATCAAGCTACTGATGATGATAGTGCGGTTACGTACACGGTATGTCAGTCTGATGACTCAAAGAACGATGGCTGCTTAACGATGGGTAGCGTAACGTCAGCAAATAATGTACTGGTTAAATCACTCAACCCACTCTCTTCTATCGCGAAAGAATTTTTTATTATTGCGCAAAGTGGTACAGCTAAGAGTTACTCAAATCAGCTTTCGCTAGATTCAGAGTCTATCTCTCAATTWGTAACTTACATAAAAGCATCTAACACCGAGGCGGGTGATAATTTTGGATGGTCAGTGGCTCTCAGTGATGATGGTGATACTCTTGCAGTG
>NZ_JAKJSW010000248.1:0-5612 GCF_050337375.1 Vibrio makurazakiensis
ATTACAGGCAGCGTTTATAACAGTAAGAACCCGCCGCCTTATAAAGAAGCGAACTCAACAAAAACAGGAATCAGTACCAAGCTACAAGGGCTTGCAAACGAACTCTATTTTGATGATAAGAAAGACAATGAGCTGCTTTATATGCACGCAGCCAAGGACTTAACTACCGAGATAGAAAATAATTTAACGGAAACCATCAAAGGCGAAGTTGCTCAAACTGTTACTAAACAGGTCGTTGTAAAGACGGAAGACAACTACTCACTGACATCAGCAAAAGCGATCAGTGAAAAAGGGAAATCTATTTCACTCGAAGCTGACGACACCATTGAACTGAAAGTAGGTTCAAGCAAAATTGTAATGTCATCTTCTTCGATAAGTATTGAAGCAAGTAATATTGACGTAAAAGCAAGTAGCGCACTAACTCTCGAAGGCATGAACGTCACAAGCAAAGCTACTTCGGCTCATAAAATCTCTGGTGCAACTAGTGCGCTTGAAGCAACCAGTTCAAATAGCATTAAAGGGTTAAGTGTTGCAATTAAAGCCGACACTACATTATCAGCCGAAGGGTCACTCAGTGCTGAGTTCAAGTCTGGGCTGAAAGGAACGTTTGACGGAGGCGTTATGGGTGAACTCAAAGGCGCGATTGTTAAAGTAAACTAACTCAAATCGCAGATAAATTGAGAATAAAATGTATAAAAAAATACCTTACAAGACAGGCAGACAGTTACTCGATAGATTCTCAAGCTCTGATGAAGCTCAAGCACTTGTCACTGAAGATTTACCAATTAAAGAATCAATCGATGTACTTGTTGAGAATAAGCTGTATTTCGATCTCATTCAGTTTTTAGCACATGGCTTACCAGTACGAGAAGCTATTTGGTGGGCAGCTCATTGTCTAGAGGTTAGAAATGATGTCTGGTCTAGCATGCAAACTCAATGCATCAACACTGCTAAACAGTGGGTTAAGTCCCCTTCAGAAGAGCAAAGACGTAAGAGCGAGCTATTCGCGAATCGATTGAACTTAAATTGTGGGCCATCTTGGTTAGCTCAAGCCGTATTTTGGAATGGATCGGGAAGCATAGTGTCTCCCGACTTACCTGCTGTAATGCCTGACCCTTTCTTGTATTCAAAAGCAGTAGCGGGATCAATTAACCACTCAGCAGCGCTACCAAATTGGCAAGGAACCGAAGAGTATTATTTGAAAGCAACTGAACTTGCTCTAGAAATAGCTCGTGGCAGTAACGGAGAAGAACAGTCATGACACTTGCTGCCCGTCTTACTGATATGCACGTTTGCCCAATGCAGACACCAGCAGTTCCCCCTATCCCACATGTAGGGGGGCCAATCACCGGCCCTGGAGCACCTACTGTTCTGATTGGAAGTATGCCTGCTGCAACTATGGGGGATATGTGTGTATGCGTCGGCCCACCCGATAGCATAATTAAAGGTAGTGCGACTGTATTAATCAACAATAAACCCGCAGCTCGTATGGGTGACACAACAAGCCATGGTGGAACTATTGTTCTTGGCATGCCAACGGTTCTTATCGGAGGCTAAAAGTTCTTAGCTTTCAATTGCTAATCTAACCGCTTTTTTGAGGCAGTAACGGCTACTGCCGATAAGAGCAACCTCACACATAATTTGTACTCATCGTAAATCCTCCGCGTTCATCCAGACTCATTTCGGACTCTTCTAAGCTATTCTAAAAGTGGATTTTTAACATCCAATATCTGGGATAGACATCCCAAAAATTACCTCGAATATCCAACAGTACGTCTTTCCATAAGCTAATCTTAAAGCACGAACAAGATCGATAACAACCTTGCAAACTTTATAACATGACACCCAGTATCTTTATATTTAATACCACTATATGAGTAATAAAATCAAAACCTTACACAGCCAGTGGATTTTATAATTGTGATCTTGATCGCCTTTTAAGGCTAAATCCCATTTTTTTTGTATCGAAGGTTACATTAATTAAGACATTTCAAAAAAAAACCCTAGAATTAATAAATGTTAACAAGTGTTTACAATATGTGTGCACGATAAAAGCAAAACATATCAATTGCGCCCAGACCATAATAAATAAAAATACCACAGGACGTATATGACGGAAATTGAACGCCTAATTGTTCCAATCTCAGAATCAGAGCCTTCAGGTTCGTACCTCAAATTAGACCGCAGTGCATACCGTGGCTTGAGAAACAGCTATAACACTGCTCAATCTTCATTCCGTCAGCTAGTTGAAACACCAGACGCTTCATCCGATCCTGTTTTAGTCGAGACCAATATTGAAAATTGGACTGATCTTCGAAATGTAACCGAAGATACTATTGTCACCAAATCCAAGGATATTGAAATTCTTGGTTGGTACCTTACAAGTCAATTATTTACTAACCAGCCATTTGAAAATTTAGCGACAGCGCTCCCTTCGCTAAATGCCCTAGTTGACGTTTTTTGGGATACGCTAAATCCAACCCCACCTGAAGCTAAAATCAAAGCATCAGACGATGCAGGTAAAGCTCGAGAAATTGTCGAATTCAGAACTCGACCTTTGCTGCAGCTCGTGGGTGAGTCAGTAGACTCAACTTCCTTTTATGTTCCTTTCCAAATGGTCGGCTTAATTGGAGACATCACATTTGGTGATTACTTACTTGCAGAGCGTAAAGGCAATCTTGCAGCGCTAAAAGAAACTGCGCTTCAATCTTTTGATGACATAGCTCAAGAAACATTGCAGCATTTGGTTTCAATTCATTCTGAATTAGAGTCAGCTGAAAAGAACATTGCAGAAAGGTGTCAGGCGGTAGGGGCAACAGTAATTAGCTTTAGCTACGTAAAAACAAACGTCCGAGACCTAATCAACGCTATTCATTTTCTGGTAGGTGAAAAGTTTACTTTTTGGCCCGTTGATAAGAACTACCACCTCATCGAGCCAAACAGTTCCCAGCCCGACGCTGCGCAAGCTCCAATGGAAAATTCGGACACAGCAACGCCAACGAATAGCGAGTTGTCAATTTCTAAGGCTGCACCTCAATCTAGCCCAGATGTCACTCAAACTACGTCTAATGTAACGAACGGTAACCCTCAGGTTATTACTCAAGTTTCGGCAACAACAATCAACGGTATTGTTAGCCGAGATCATGCATTCCAAGAAATTAGAAAAATCGCCGATTATTTCAAAGAAACAGAACCACATAGCCCAATATCATTTTTACTCGAACGCTCAATCCGCTGGGGCTATATGAGCTTGCCAGAGCTTCTTCAAGAAATGATCGGTGGCGAAAAGAATGTTCTAGAACAAATAAATCAAATGACGGGAATGAACCAACTCGATAAAACAGATCTGTCGGGCAAAGTGGTTCCTATCCCCTCTCATGAGCAGGCTTCTCAAGTAGGAACTGTTCAGACAACAAACACAACTCAAGAGCCTTTGGTATCCGTACCAGCTCAAGACAGTGTACAAAACACAACTGATACAACTCAAACCAATGATCCAACAACGAATGAATCGTCTAGCAACTTGCAAGACTTCGAATGGTAAAAAATAACTTTATGCGTTAAGCAAGGAGAAAGTAATGGCTTCTATTTTTATGAGAATCGATGGTACAACCCCAAAAGGTGCAGCAACAGTAGAAAAGATTGGGGGCAAAGATGGTTTCTTCGCGCTTGATAGCGTTTCTTGGAGTGCTGTCCGTGGCGTCGGTATCGATGTTGGTAATGCGAACAATGCTGACCAAGGTATGGTTGCACTGGGTGAAGTAAACCTGACTCGTGGCTGCGATGGTGCGACTCCGTACCTAACCACTTTCCTTTACGCTCCAGGTGGCGAAGGTAAAACAATTGAAATCGTAATGACTAAACCTAACCGTGAAGGTTCAGGCGCAGATCCTTATCTAATCCTTACACTTAAAGCTGCTCGTATGTCTAGCTACAACATGGCTGCAACTGACGGTTCATTACCTAACGAATCTTTCAGCCTAACGTACACAGAAATTTCTAAGGCTTACTACATCGAAGGCGAAGGCGGCAAGATTGAGAAAGGTCCTGAAGTTGGTTTCGATGCTACTACAGCTAAAGTCACTTCAACCGCTAAGTAATTGATCAAGGAGAGTTACCGTGGCACTGAATTCCCAACATAAACGCGTAAGTAAAAACCGCGTAAGTATTACCTATGACGTTGAGACCAATGGCGCAGTAGAAACCAAAGAGCTCCCTTTTGTTGTTGGGGTGATTGGTGACTACTCTGGTCATAGACAAGACAAAGAAGAAGTAGAAGATCGTACTTTCTACAACGTTGATAAAGATAATTTCGATACGGTTATGAAACGTGTTGGTCCAGAACTATCACTTAAAGTTGATAATGTTCTAGCTGATGATGATAGCCAATTCGAAGCAAGCCTTAAGTTCGGCTCGATCAAAGACTTTGAACCAGAAGCAATTATTGATCAAGTCGAGCCCCTTAAAAAGCTTGTTGAAACTCGTAATCAGCTGAAAGTACTTCTTTCTAAAGCCGATCGTTCGCGCGACTTGGAAAAATTGCTCAAAGAAGTTTTACAGAGCGCAGATACGATTAATGCCCTTTCTGACGAACTTGGCATTAAAGAAGAAGGAGCTGAGTAATGAGCACAGAAACTGAAAATCAAGCGCAACCCSAAGCAGCGGAAGGTTCCCTTAGCTTTTTGGACCGTGCGATAGAAGCGACCACTCAAACTCCAGCTGATACAACGAAAGAGCTTTTCTCTGTTCTAACAGAACAAGCTCTTTCAGGAACGGTTACCTGGGATAAAAACGTTACTAAAACGATTGAGAACGCAATCTCTGAGATCGATAAAAAGCTTTCTAAGCAGCTTTCACAAGTAATGCAACAAGACGACTTTCAAAAACTTGAAGGTTCTTGGCGCGGCTTGCAAAAGCTAGTTAAAGAAAGTGAGCTTGGCCGCGATCTTAAAATCAAAATGGTCGACTTCACTCAAGAAGAGTTACTAGACCAGTTTGAAGACGCACCAGCTATCGACCGTAGCCCACTATTCAATGCTGTTTACCAAGATGAGTTTGGTACAGCTGGTGGTGAACCTTACGGTACTTTCATCGGTGATTACGAGTTCAGCGCTAAAGACGAAGACGTAGCACTTTTACGCTACATGGGTGAAGTTGCAGCTGCGTGTCACGCACCATTTGTAGCGGCCGCAAACGCAGAAATGTTTGAGTTTAATGACTTCCAAACATTCTCTGAAGGTAAGCCTGTTGCTGCTGGTTTTGATTCTCCTGCATACGCGGCATGGAACTCATTCCGCGAAAGTGACGACGCACGTTACGTTACTTTAACGCTACCTCGTACCCTTGCTCGCCTACCTTATGGTGACAAAGGTCTAGGCACGGACGTATTTGCTTACGAAGAGCTTGCTACTGATATGGATGGCAACCCTAAACCAACTAGCAATAATGAATTGGTTTGGTCAAACGCTGCATACGAGCTAGGTCTTAAAATGACTCAAGCTTACACTGCGTCAGGTTGGTGTACATCGATTCGTGGTTTGGATAACGGCGGTAAAGTAGAGAACCTACCGAACCTAACGTACAAATCTGAAGCCGGTGATCTACTTCAGCAA
>NZ_JAKJSW010000249.1:0-5599 GCF_050337375.1 Vibrio makurazakiensis
CCAACAAACTGAACACCGTAAGGCTTGTACAGTTCAGTCATTAGCTCGTTACCACCGCCGTAGTTCATGTATTGCAGTAGTTGAGTTGTGTCTGACCATGCACCAACCATGTTACCGATTAGACCGAATGCTGGATCTTTACCAGAGAAGTAACCCGTTGCTGTGACATGACCATCTAGGATACCCATTTTGATAGCACCTAACGTTTCTGTATGCTTTACAACTGCGCCTACAGGAAGAAGGTCGATATCAATACGGCCGTCAGACATAGTCTCAACACGCTCTGCCCATTTTTGCTGTACTTTGAAGTTCAAGTCACCAGAAGGATCTGAAGATTGAATTTTTAGTTTAAAGTCCGCCGCCATTGCTGAAGTAGCAAATAGGCCGGTAAGAGATGCAGCGATAAGCGTTTTAGTCATGCCTTTCATTAGGAGATTCCTTTTTGATTTCACAGGGTCCGGTTTGTTGTTATATGTTACCGGTAACGTTGAGGTGGATGTTACCGGTAACTTTACAACCTTGTCTATGAGGGGGATCACATCTTCTACATTGATGACAACAGAACTATCAATAGTCGATTAAGCGTGAACAAAGTCACACAATCAGAACGGAATACTTATTTACACTTGTTCTAAATCAATGAGATAACGAGACCTGAAAAAATCAATCCCGCCCCAACAGAGCGTGTGACATGCCATTTCTCTTTCAAAAAGTAGATCCCCATCACAATACCGAAGAGGATACTTACCTGTCTTAATGCCACCACTAAGCTGACATTTTCAGTCTCTGTCATTGCAAATAAAACCAACCCATAAGTTGATGCCATCATGATACCGGCAGCAGTCGCCGTTTTACTCATCGACCAGGCACTTTTAAATTCTTCTGTCTGCTTAGTCACGTAGAGCCACAAACCTAAAGGGATCACGATTGCCCAAAATTGAGCACCCAGATAAAAAATAGCAGAGTGACGACTCGTAATAACCTGCGTGTCGACCTGTTCAAGCAGCAATAACGCTTCCTTATCTATGATTGAGTATCCCGTAGTACCAATTGCAGCGATCAACGCCCAAAGCACACCGATATTCAAATACGCTTTCATACGAAACTCAGAAAAACTTTTTAGAGGAACAAATAAGCACCCAAGCGTGATTAAGCTAAAACCAATCCATTGGTTTAAAGATAGTTGGTAACCGATAACCACGGTTCCAGCCCCAACCATTAGAACGGGTAATGCCCTCGCAATTGGATAAATAACACCGATATCCGCGTGTTTATACGCAGTGCCTAACCCGACTAAATACACGATCTGACAAAGCCCACTAACCAACAGTAACTGCCAAAAGCCCGTACCCAAGTTCGCCAAGCCGACTTGGTAAAGATACCAAACCAAATATGGGGTTAAGAGCCAGGCAGCAGCGCAACCCGACGCCAGAAAGAAAGACGCACCCGAACCTTGATTTGCCTTACCTAAAATATTCCACCCTGCGTGAAGCAATGCAGAAAAAATGACGATAACAATGGCAGTGAGTTCCATACCTAGCCTTAAAATTTAGTTATAAAAAAGGCCTCCTAATCCGGAGACCTATTAAAGGAAGTGCGTTTTAATGTTCTATCTATATCTTTCAATTTGGCTATTTAGCATGTGAAATCAGCGCGCCAGTTCGGCTATCGATTCAATACTGATAGCATCGTGCCGCCAATATTCAATATCACAGTCAATCAAATCGCCTTTTTGATTGTAGTTCACGCGCTCTACGACCATCGCTGGAGATCCTGATGTTGCGCGTAGTGCTTGCGCCGTTTCACCCAATAACGATGTTGTACTCACTCGGTAGCGAATCTTCTGATACACCACGCCAAAATGTTCACGATAAATATCCGTCAATGACTTCGACAGGTCATAGTCCAATAAATTGGGAAACAGCTCAGGGCGAATATAATTTGTCACATACACCACTGGTCTATCTTCTAAATAACGAACCCTATCAATACGGAAAACATCCGAGAATGGGGAAAGTTGCAAAAGCTTAGTTGCTTGTTTAGTCGCCAAAATACCCTTAGCAGACACTAACTCCGTGTTTGGTTTACGGTTTTGCGCTAATGCCATATTAGTAAAGTTAAGAGTTTGCGTCGGATCGTAGCGAAGCGGTGCAGGTGAAATAAACCACCCGCGACGATCTTCACGGTATATGCGCCCTTCCGCCTCTAGTAGTGATAGCGCTTCGCGTAATGTCACCCTTGTCGTATCAAACGACTCTGCGAGCTTACGCTCAGCAGGGAGTTTTTGCATAGGAGAGAGCATCCCCGACTCAATTTGCTCTACGATGACATCTTTAATTTTTACGTACTGCACTTACTTTCCTTTCATAATTATTCTCATGAGTTAGCCGCTCCTTGGCTAACTAAATAGAAACTTCATATCATTAACGCTTACGCCAAGCTTGAGTTCTCTTCTCAAAAAGCTTGTTGATGACGATATGTACCAGTTTCGCACTTGCTGCTGATATCATGATCATGACTGCCATCGCTGCTGCTGCCCCGGTTTGCCCTGCATCATCCATATTCAATACTGACACTGAAGCAGGTATCGTATCCGTTGAATATAAGAATACTACCGCAGATGTCGTGGTAAGTGCATTAATAAACAAATAGGTCGCTATATCCAAAATTGCTGGCAAGCAAACCGGCACTGTTACTTTGAAAAACAACTTATATTGTGGAAGATTAACCGAGGCCGCTGTTGCTTCTATTTCAGCAGGAAGTTGCTTTAACGCCGTTAACGCTGTCATGTGTCCAACAGTGTAATAATGAACCACAGTGTTAATAACCAAAAACGTCATTGTTCCATAAAGGAAGTTCAACGGGTTATTTAAGTCATTGAAGTAGAAGATATAACCTAAGCCCAATACCATCCCAGGAACAGCCATAGGCACAACACTCAGCATTTGCATCACTTGGCGTACAGGAGCAAACGCACGCCCTTTTTCAATACAGTAAGCGCCTAAGAAAATCAAAACCGTACCAATAATCGCCGTCCACGTACCTAAAGTCAGTGAGTTGARAAATGGTGTCCACCCGTAAGTGCTCATCTCTGAAAAGTTGTAGTTATTGAGTGTCAGCGCTTTATTCCAAGGCCAAAACGTCACCATAGAACCATAGATTGCCATGCCTAACACAACGATTACCGCAGCTGAAATCAATAAACAGTAAACAAAACACACACTATCTCGCAGTGTATTTGGCTCTGGTTGATAAGCGACAGAGCGGGTATCAAACAAGCTCTTTTGCTTTTTTTGAACCCAACGGTCAACACTGAATGCGAGTAACGCAGGAAGCAGCAGTAAGATGCTCGTTACCGCACCCATTGAAAAGTTTTGCTGACCGACAACCTGCTTAAAAATGTCAGTTGATAGAACATTGTAACTACCACCTATGACTTTAGGCACACCAAAATCACACACCACGAGCGTGAATACGACGATCAATGTACTTATCAGTCCATATTTTGCAGCAGGTAAAGTAACAACAAAGAACGTTTTGATCGGAGAAGTGTTCAGCGCTCGCGCGGCTTCGTAAAGGCGAGCATCAGATGTTCTTAGTGAAGTCGTTAATATCATTAAGGCATGGGGAAACGTCCAAAAGATCAATCCTAACGAGATACCGATCAAACCATAGATAGAGCTTCCGCCAAGCACCTCTTTGGCAATACCTTGATTACCAAATAAGAAAATCAGGCTTATCGCTGGAAGTAATGACGGGGCCAAAATCGGAGCAGAGCCAAGTACTTGGAAAAGCCCTTTAAAAGGCATACAAGAGCGAGTGATGGCGTAAGCATAACCAAAAGCAAGAACACCGACGACAACCGTCACCAATACCCCAAGAGTGAAAGTATTGCCCACAGACTGCCAAAGGCTTTGTGATGAAAAATAAGTCGCAAAGTTTTGTAACCCAACAAAGTCTCCACTTGGGTTCTGTACACTTTTTTTCAGCATTGCCCATAACGGCATCAAGATAAATAATGTCATTACCACTGACAGGAAAGCCAGTAAACCAAACAGAATCACATTGTCTTTACTGAGCCTTGCAAGAAAAGCTTGAGAGCGGTTTTGCATCAACGATTTTGATTGCATCATTTGAGTCGATTCCATGATGTTCTACGCAACCTCGTTGTTCAAAGTCGGCATAGGTTTAGATGGATAAGCTCTCAAACCTTCTTGGTCGAAAGCGACGTAACGAATGTCACTTCGGCGTAGTTTTAATTTATTGAACTCTTTGACCGGTACATCGACACTGATTTCTTTCGCCGTGGAGTCATGCTGTAATTCACATTCAACACGATAAAACGCGCCTAGAAACTCACTCGACAAAATGCGAACAGGTAACGACTCGTTAAAGCGATCTACGAATTGGATTTGTTCAGGGCGAACCGCAATATCAAAACAGTCACCTGACTTAGGCGTCAAGTTATCAAAAACTGGTAGAGCCAGCATCGACTCAGCAATACGGATTCTAGAAGGTGCAATAACGGAGGCTTGAATAAAGTTCATGCTCCCGACAAACTCGGCCACAAATCGACTTTTCGGCTGTTGATAAATCTCTTGTGGAGCACCGACTTGCTCAATCACACCRTGGTTCATCACGACAATACGATCCGCCATAGTCAAAGCTTCATCTTGATCGTGCGTTACCATAATAGTGGTAATGCCTAATTTACGTTGTAGTTGGCAAATTTCATCACGTAAGTGCGTTCTTACTTTCGCATCAAGCGCTGAAAGTGGCTCATCCAACAATAATAAGCCTGGAGATAAAGCGAGTGCACGAGCCAGAGCAACACGTTGCTGCTGTCCACCTGATAACTGATTAGGGTATTTGAAGCCTGACGTAGGTAAACCAATCGTCTCAAGCCAAGAGTCCACAGTATCGAGTGCTTCTTTGTTCGACATGCCTTGATTTTTTAAGCCAATGGCTATGTTTTCTTGAACAGTCAGGTTTGGAAAGAGCGCATAAGACTGGAATACAATGCCGAAGTCACGTTTCTCCGGTGGCAAAAACGTTGTGTCGACGCCGTTTTGTTCGATAGAGCCAGAGGTAGGTAAATCGAGTCCCGCTATAGCACGCAGTAGTGTTGTTTTACCGCAGCCTGAAGGCCCCAAAAAGCAGACGAACTCGCCTTGCTGAATAGATAGGGAAATTTGTTTTAACGCTGTAAATTGACCGAATGTCTTTACAACATTTTCAATATTCAAATACGTTTGGTTGCTCATGTCACAGCACTCTTTAAATGGTATATACCAAATTTAAACTTTGAATATTGCAGTTGAGTGACAGATTTATAGAAGCTAAATGACCGTTATATTACAGAATAAATATCGTGCACTATTAACTAGCAATGCCTACGAGCGTCCGAGCTATTCAGCGTACTAAGGATTAAGGAAGCTTATTCACTATTCGGAATGAACACCGCCATATACATCAATCGTGAGTCCTCTTTCTTTCGCGTAGGTGTTAGGAGTTAATCCTAACTGGCTTTTTAGGTAGCGCACTAGATGAGGTTGGTCACTGAAACCAAATTGCAGGGCAACACTCGCCCAATCAATGT
>NZ_JAKJSW010000250.1:0-5591 GCF_050337375.1 Vibrio makurazakiensis
GAATATAAAGATGGGTAATAACCATAAAAGGAATGTACTCGAATTGAAGCCAGGCTTATATAATACGAACTCACCAAACCTATCCGCCATATAATCGATCACATATTGATCGCTCTTACCTTCTTTGATCATTAGAAATACTTTCAATCGAAGATCTTTCGCAATAGGTGAATTCGACTCAATCAAATTCTGATTCTGGCATTGAGGGCAACGTAAGGACTTAGCAAGTGCCACAGCAGAGCGTTGCTGCTCTGGCGAATCGAACTCGAATAGCTCTACCTGTTTAATCACTGACTTGTCTGCGGCTACAAAAGTACTTTCAGAAAATACCGAAAAGGAACTGAATACCAAAACAAATAAAATACACAGATCTTTTAAATTTTTAATCATTAAACTTAAAGCCTTGGGTTTATATTCCTTGAAAATATGATTTGAGATATTCATTCCAAATATCTTCATTTAATACACCCATGATCTTAAGGCGTATATTTCCATTACGATCAACCAAATACGTTTCCGGCGTTCCTATTACACCGAGTTCTATTGATAGATCGCCACGGTGATCATAAATGATCTTTTCAAATGGATTGCCTTCATTCTTTATTACTTTAATTGCATCCAACTTATTATCTCGGTAATTAATACCAATGATTGGAACACCTAAGTTTTTCAATTGGTTAAGATACTCATGTTCTAGCTTGCAGATCCCACACCACGAAGCCCATACATTCACAATTTGGTAAGGCTGCGTAAGAATATCGGTTCTACTGATCAAACGATCTTCTGCCATAAGATCTTCTGCGGTGAAGAATGGGAAAGCCCGCTCTATCTGGAGAACCTTGGTTGACTCAAGCTTTCTCTCCATTGAAATGGAAAAGCCAAGCGTAATTGCTAACGCCAGCCCGAACAAAACGAGCAGTTTATTCCTAGTACTCTTTTGCATCGCCCCAACCTTTATCTACAGCCGATTTAATATCGTATCTAACAGATGTTACTCTTTTTGAAGATAAGTATCTTACGGCCTTTGTTTGGCGTTGAGCTAAGATAAGTAGCCCACCAACTATTGAAAGTAATCCCCCAAACCAAACCCAACGAACATAAGCTTTATATTGAATACGGAATGCATACGCTTTCTCATCAACCTTCTCACCCATGGTGATGTAGATGTCTCCATGCCAAAACCACTTCATAGCAGGTTCGCTCATATTCATGACACGAACTTGGTAATGACGTCTTTCAGGTGAAACAAGGTAAAGATCTTGGTCTTTTATCAACATTAAGTTGGCTCTTTCAGCCGTATAGTTTGGCCCAATAATTAAAGCTGTCTCATCATGTATGACCGTCCAATCGAGAAATTTAATCTCAGTCGTTGGCTCTAGTTTTTTGTTCACTTCAAACGAATGCTCACTATTCATAGCGGCGCCTATGGCGACAACCGCAATTCCGATATGCGCACAACTCATTGCCCACGCCTTTAGTGATATTTCGGACTTTCTTTTAGCGGGTAACTTTCGAGTATTAACTAGCATGACAATATGAGAAAGAATAACCCACATAGCTAGACACCAAGTTATGGCGACAAGAATACTTATGTTTTGATACTGAAAACGATAGAAAACGAGCCCTAAAACAATCGAGATAAGAGCGACAGTTGGCAATGATTTACGAGATTTAGGCCAAGACCTATTAGAAATAACAAAAGGTGTTATCCCCATTAGCATTAAAGCAAAGAGAGTTAGTGGCCCGAATAACAGATTGAAATAAGGAGCACCGACGGAAATAGTCCCTAAACCTACAAGCTCAAAAATCATCGGATAAAATGTGCCTAGGGTTACGATTAAAGTTGCGATGATGAAAAGGCTCACAGCCACTAAGATCATAAAGCCTTTAGACCAAAACTTCGTCAGCGGCTTTGATGAAAATCGTTCACTTCTGATAATTAGCAAGCTAAAAGAGCTCAGAAGCACCGTTAACAAAATAGCGAGTAGAGCTAGCCCTTTACTGGGATCGACAGCAAACGCATGAACCGAAGTTAAGACACCTGAACGAACGATAAATGTTCCGAGGATGCTTAAGCTGAATGTCACAATAGCAAGGCTTAGAGCCCATTTTATTAGCTGCTGCTTATCGTTAGCCGCGATAATACAATGCAATAGTGCGGTTGAAGTTAGCCATGGTAATAGTGATGCATTTTCTACAGGATCCCAAAACCACCACCCTCCCCAACCTAGTTCATAATACGCCCACCAAGATCCTAGAATGATCCCAGAAGTCAGAAAGCTCCACGCTGTAATGCACCAGCTCTTACAATACTCTGCCCAGCGGTACTCCAACTCTTCTGTCATAAGAGCAGCAATCGCGAAAGCTAGCACAGCCGAGAAGCCAACATATCCGAGGTAAAGCAGAGGAGGATGAAAAATTAGCCCTACGTCTTGGAGCATTGGATTTAAGTCACGGCCTTCTTGAGGAATGATCGAACTGACAGCAAATGGGTTAGACGCAATTATAGTGAACAGAGCAAAAGTCCCGATGAGTAAGTTCATGATCCATAACACGCGTCCAACATATTCGTCTTTATATGTATCTTTAAGCGAGATGACACCAGCCCATCCACTTAATGTTAGAACCCAAAAGAGCAAAGAGCCTTCGTGACCTGCCCAGATAGCGGCGATTTTAAAGAATATAGGTAATTGAGTATTAGAGTGGCTTGCAACATACGCCAATGAAAAGTCATCGGTACTGAATGCGATACCCAATAACAAAATAGAAAGGATTGCGAATGCAGCCGTCGTCAACGTTAGACCACGGATTAGCCCAAGGTTTAGGCGTTCTCGCTTTAGAATTTGAATGCCAGTAAGCAGACTAACAAAAAATGTCGCGACAATAATAAATATCAGGCTAAATAGCCCAAGGTTTGCAATCATATAACCTCGTTGAAAGGCTCTAACTACGTAGAGCCTTACATTTCTAACGCTTAATTTACACTACGGTCATTTGCCCTGCATACAAAACGAATGTACGCAGCATTAATACACCAACTAAACTTAGCGTCGTTACCACTAGAATAAACGCACCGCTATGTTTAACGGATTTTGGTGCAACAGCATTAAGTAGTAATGGCAATAACATCCCAGCGCCTATCACTCCCCACCAAAACCACGATGCCCAGAAACCACTACCGATAGCATTGATCGCTGCCATCTGGCTTTGACCACCAGCAAAAATTAGTCCGGTAAAAAAGGTAACAAGTACAAACAATTCAAACATCACTACTGGACGTTCAAAACCGTGTACCCAGCTGACACTAGGACCATGTGAATCCTCTTTGAATACCAATACACCGAAAAGCAAACACGCAGCAGCACCTGAAGATAAACTTGAGAACAAGAATAAAATAGGCAGAACAGGATTATTCAGCATAGGGAATGTTTGTAGTGCAGACAGTAAAAAACCAGTATATGCAGCAAGAACTAATGCCAAAAACGCGAGTAATAGCTCGAGTCCATTTTCAAATTTTTCAAACTTTCCAAGTAGCGTATCAACGAGATCGAACTTACCTTTCAAAAAGCCAACAATCTGCTTTTTAAAAATAACGCCGATCCAGATAAACAATACCGCCATATAAACATTAAATAAGATCACACCCATCGACATTACAGACGTTGGGTTTACGAAGATCATGATCTTCCAGAATGCAAGAGGCTTGGTTAAGTGGAAAACGAGAATGGTTAAGCCCACGATGATCCCAAAAGGRGCTAGAAAAGCAGTTGCTTTCAAGATGCCATTATCTGAAGGGTCGCCGGTAATGACCTTGCGTTTCAGATAAATAGATATCATGACAGCACCGGCCGACATTCCAGCCAAAAATAAATAGATCGCTATGATCCAATCCCAAACGACAACACCAGGTTGAAATGCAGTTTCCCATGTACTCATGATGGAATCTCCCCTTTCTGATGCGGTATTTTGTAGAGTTTCGGACTGGTTCCTAAGTGAACCTTATCTCTATAGACAACTTGTGTATTGAGTACCTTATTGATCTCACTTGTAGGATCATTTAAGTCACCGAATACCAAAGCTTTCGTAGGACACGACTCCACACAAGCTGGTAACTTTCCTTGCGCCAAATTCGTATCACGACAGAAGTTACATTTATCTGCTGACCCATTTTCAGGATGGAAGAATCGAACCTGATAAGGGCAAGCTAGTAAACAATACCCGCAACCAACACATTTATCTTGATGAACATCAACAATGCCTGTTTTCTCATCTTTGTATGCTGCCCCCGTAGGACACACCATTACACAGGGTGCGTTATCACAATGCTGACAAGAGTTTCGAGAAAAACGGTAGTCAACGTTAGGGAATTCACCTTGAGGTTCACTTCGAATAATTTCCAGTCGCGAGACCCCTTCTGGAACTTTATTCACCTCTCGGCAAGCCTCAGTACAAGCAGTACAACCTATACAAGCGGTTTCATCATGAATCATTCCATACCGCTTATCGCCATCACCTTGTACGCTAGCAAGTGTTTTTTTACTCGAAACAACAGCAGTACCTGCAACGCCTGTGGTAAGAATGACAGCTCCGGCACCGGTTAAAAAATTTCGTCTAGAACAGCTCATCGCCTCACTCCTCTTCCTTGATTTGGTTGAAGTCTGAGTGGCAGTCCACACAAAGCTTGATCTTCTCTTTTCTATCTAATGCCAGCACTTTCGTTTTCTTAGCGTGGACATCATGACAGTTAGAGCAAGTTAAGTTTTTAGCGTGTACATCGTGTGTCCAGCTATCATCTCTGAGATATTCCGGTTGATGGCAATCTGTACATTGGCTGTTAGCTTTTAGTATTTCAGTGGGATCTAGAAATACTTTTTCTGTTCCAGATTGAGATTGTGCCGATAAATATTTAGTTACCTTTGGCGCACCTTCTCGGTGGTCTGGTCCTATATTATTGTGACACTCTGTACAATTGACATCGCGCCCCAAAATCTTATGGGACTCTTCACCATGGGAGCCAAGTAAAGTTTCTTTTGAATCTTTATGGCACTGAACACATTTGTAATCTTTATCGCGGATTAATTCGACTTCATGTCTTGCAGAATCACTCGCTGTTGGTGCGACGTTCGAATCGGCAAAGGCATGAACGGAATTACCATAGAGGCAGAATGCTAGAAGGGTTTTTAGCATTATGACTATGGCCAATTTGATATTGCCCATTTTATCCTTTCCTTATACCAAGCTTATTTAGCTCTCAACTAAATAATGTGCTGGTTAAATAGATATACCTTTGAACAGCAAAATTACTATTCAAGCGATATCAATTCTTGTTTTGGATAAGCCACAACGCTCTCTACAAACAACTATATAACCCTAAATGGTTACTATACACATCATTATCATTAATACGTGACCGTTATCACCTATAAATATCAAGGTTATTATTTGTAAGTCACTGTTCGTATTGAGAATTATTTTCAACTAACAAAACCAACAGTACCACTTTAGGGTTAGTTAAATATTTATTTGATCTCACTCACTCATTAGAATTGATCTAAAACAACTAAGCATTAATACGTAACAAAATATTATAT
>NZ_JAKJSW010000251.1:0-5545 GCF_050337375.1 Vibrio makurazakiensis
GCTTTTATGATTGGCAACGCAAGCGCCGCGCCTGTGCCTTCACCTAAACGCAACCCTAGATCAAGCAAAGGATCGGCATCCAATAGTTCAAGTGCGATCTTATGACCAGACTCTTCTGAGCGATGAGCAAAAATCATGTAGTCACGCGCTTCTGGATTTATTAACGTTGCAACATAAGCGGCGACAGAAACGATAAAGCCATCAACAATGACTGGTGTTTTGTTTTCATAAGCAGCTAAGAATCCACCAACCATCTGTACAATTTCAAAACCGCCCACTTCAGCAAGTACTTCGGTAGGTGAAAGACCTTTACAGCGTGCTACACCTTGTTTAATTAACTGAGTTTTAAGCGCGAGTTGTTCAGACGAAATACCAGTCCCAAACCCTACACAAGCTTCTACATCTGAGCCTGATAGTGCCGATAAAATAGCGGTTGCACTGCTGGTATTCGCTATACCCATTTCACCGAACATGACAAGGTTAGAACCTTGAGCAATGCGCTGGGTAATAACTTGCTTACCTAACTGTAAACCAAGCTCCACTTGTTCACTCGACATAGCAGCTTGCTTTGAAAAGTTTTCAGTGCGAGTGCCGAGTCGCTGACGCACTAGTTTTGAATCATCCGATTCAACTTCTAACAGGATCCCTGTGTCAACGACCATCAAGTCGATATCGTTGACATCACAAAAGCAGTTAATCGCAGCCCCACCATGCAAAAAGTTAAGCACCATCTGCTGAGTAACCGCACTCGGCGCAATACTCACACCTTCATCAGCGATTCCATGGTCACCAGCAAATATAGTGATACTAGGCTGAGTAATTTCGATAGTAGTGGTGGCCAGTTCCTGACCTTGGCTCTGGATTAAAGCCAATTGGTGAGCAACTTTTTCTAGTTGGCCTAGAGCGCCTAATGGTTTCGTTTTTTGATCAATGCGGTGCTGGATTTCTTGAGAATATTGAGTATTTAGCATTTTCTATACGTTCAAATTGGTGTCTGAATTATTGCTGCTTAGCGCGAGCAACTTGCAAGCTATTTAAGTTTGTAGCTTATGACTTATGGCTATTTTGGACGAGCAACCGCGAATACATCTCCTAGCTTCGCATATTCTCCGCCACCTAAGCGTGAAATAGGGTCTAAAGCATCCGTATCTATTTTTAAACGTTCGCTCGTACCATCAATGACTGATTGCGAAATGTATACCTGTTCGACTTGAGCGAAGATCAAGCTTTGTGGCGTCTCGCCAATCTCTTTGACTTCAAACAACGTGCAACCAAACGCGATATCACACTCCGCTAATCTTGGCAGATCAAAACCTTCAAAGTCAGTGAGCTCAATATCGTTCGCGACGATTTCTGATTCACCATGCTCAAGGGTCGCTGCAGACTCTGTCATGGCTTTCGCAGAGTCAGTTCCCGCAATATGGATAACCAGTTTCCCCGTTTCAAGCACGTTTCGAGTCGTGTCTTTAATATCGCCATTGGGCTTTTTGCCAACAGATATCATCAATAATGGAGGGTTACTAGACACAGGAGTGAAATAAGAAAACGGAGCTAAGTTGAAGTTATTCTCACTAGACTCTGTTAGCGTCCAAGCTACAGGCCTCGGCACAACGGTTTGAGTCATTAGGTGGTAAATTTGTGTTGGGGCAAGAGTATCGAACTTTAGGTTCATAGCGCTTCCTTGGTCTATGCTTAATGAATGCRGTTTACTCGCTAAGCAATACGCTATCTATCTCTAACTCGCAAAAATGAAATCAGGTGTAAAACATTTGACCAGTTAGGGAAATTTCAGCGTCAAAAAAAGAATCATTTCGCGAGTAATATACCCCGTATTAATTTCGACCCTTTATTTTCATCCACTTATATTTTGGCATCTTTAATGCTTTCACTAAATGGTACAGGGGTTGCTGCATTAATTGGAGGTACAGAATATGTTTGCTAACCAAAGTAAGAGAAGAAACCAAAACAAGAAAAGCAGTAAACAAAAGAATACAAAAAAGGTCCCACTCTCCTTTACCTGATTCTAAATTGCCAAAAGGCATTAATCTCATTTCTCTATACGAAAAAGGCCCCAATATGGGGCCTCTTACATTTCAAGGGATATTTAACTGGCTTCTGGTTCTGGTATTTTGATCAAAGGCCCTACGCACTCAACAAAAGGGCCAATATCGAAGCTATCTACGTCTTCCGCCCCTCCATCTATTGAAAACGAGCCTTCAAAATTCAACTCATCTTTGGTGCGATTTGAAATGCCATTAATGGTAATTTCATATGTCTGACCTTCAGGTAAGAAGCGAGTACAGCTTTCAATAGATTCATCGTTAGCACTTGCTGGGCTCAACATAGCAGCAAGTACAAAGATCGACGTAGACAATTTAACAATATTCATAAAACCCTGTGATTCTAATGCCTCTAACATAAGCTTATTTTATATCTGAGATACACAATTTGTAAACCATATTGCAGTTTATATAATGTGAAATATCATCGGTTGAGCTGGGAATTCACGATGACATGCAAACTAGTTTCCGGTGCTGGTTACTCCGTTTTAAATTTGCTCACCAACTCATTTAACTCGTTTGCAGCTTCACCGAGTTTTTCAGAGTTCATTTTTGCTCGACGAGCAACATCATCAACCTTCTGTGTATCTTCATGAACTTGCTGGATATTACGATTGATCTCTTCYGCGACTAGGTGCTGTTCTTCCGCCGCCGTGGCAATTTGAGTATTCATATCGTGAATAGCCATAACTGAACTAGAAATACCCGAGAAACTATCATTTACTGACCCTGTCGTTACCACAGTTTCTTGAGAAGCTGTCAAACTCACTTTCATTTGTTCAGCAACATCTTTCGTTCGACTTTGCAAGCGCATAACCAAGCCATTGATCTCTTCAGTCGAATCCTGCGTTCTCTTCGCTAACGCTCTGACTTCATCAGCAACCACGGCAAAACCACGGCCTTGCTCGCCAGCACGCGCAGCCTCTATCGCCGCATTCAATGCCAGTAGGTTCGTTTGTTCAGCTATTCCACGAATAGTTTCCAAAATAGCGGTAATGCTTTGACTATCATGTTCAAGCTCGATAATAGAATCAGAAGAAGAGCCGATCACAGTCGCTAGCTCATTAACGCTTTGAACGGCAGTGTTAATATCTTGCTGGCCTTTCTGAACAAGCTGTTGGCTACTGTCTGCAGCTTGTGCGGCTGTCGTACATAAATTAGCGACTTCATTCGCTGTCGCCACCATCTCATTAAACGCCGAAGAAACCATTTCGACCGCTTCATTTTGTCGTTCTGATACTGATAATAAGTCTTCAGAAACGGTAGATGCCCGCTCGGCTGACTGCTTCATTTCACCACCAGCATGACCGATTTGTTGAACCAGACGACGAATCGCTTTCAAAAATTCATTGAAGTAACCGGCCAGTAAACCTGTTTCATCCGAAGAACGAATTTCGAGTTCTTTAGTCAAATCACCTTCGCCCTCAGAAATATCCTGTAAGCCTTTAGAAACGAGGGTTAGTGGTTTTGAAATTAAGTTAGCCAGAAGTGAAGCACCGAGAGTAAAGATAACCCCAAGAACTAATACAATAACCAGAATGAACGTCACTAGCTTGTTACTCGATGCCAATACTTCTTTTTCAGAAATTAAACCAACGAATTTCCAGCCCAAATTATCGGAAATAATGACATTCGCCATGTATGCCGTTCCATCAATCTCAACTTCTACCAACCCAGACTGGGTGCTATTTATCGCTTGATATTCATTGCCTAAACTAGAGATATTTTTGAAGTTGTTTTCTGGTCGTTTCGCATCAACAAGAACATTGCCAGAGTCTTCAATCATCATTAGATAACCTGACTCACCCAATTTGATGTTCTTAACTATATCGGTCAGGTTCTTTAGCGATACATCAATCGCAACCGCGCCGAAATTTCGCTGTTGATGCGAATCGAAGCTAACAACAGTACCGACAATAGTTGCGTCATCTGCTGACCAGTAATACGCAGCCGTTCGACCTATTTCACCAGGTGCAGAGTTCGCCTTAGTGAACCAAGGACGTGGTCTTGGGTCATAATTATTCGATATTTTTCCCTTAGGCCACTGGATATAGCCACCCTCTTTTGTACCGGTATAAACATAAGAGTAACCAGGATGAGATTCACCGACCAATGCCAAAGATTGATAGATTTCGCGTTCTAATTCCCCGTTTTGTTCCGGAGTCATTAGCTTCGCATTGGTATTCATGTATGAGGTAATACTAGAGTCTGAACGCTTTATCGCTGGGCTTTCAGCCAACATGCGCACATTGTTTTCTATACCTTCAAAATATATCGATATGGCATTGTCTACCTGCGACATTTCACCTCGACTACTAGATAAGAAGTCTTCAACAGCCTGTGAGCGAAGGTTAGAAATAACGACACTCGAAACGATGGCTACCGGTAATATTGTTGCGGTAATTAAGCCAAGCAACAGCTTCGTTTTAATTTTCATAAAGGTCACTTCATTGTTTTAATTTATCGAACATGGTACGGCAAATGGAAAATAGTGTAAATTGACATTAGTATAGATAAGCGTAGTTCAAGCCATCCACTTTTGGTTTTTCGCATTCACCTTTCAAGCTTTGAAGTTCGGTATTAGATTTGAGTTTGGAATCATCTTTTATTGAACGCCGAGTCACAGACATAAAGTACGCAATTGACTAAAGTGATAAGACAACGATACGCAATATCAAACTATGTATCTTTTGGAAACTAACTGTCTGGCGAGTAGGGAAATATAATGACAATAAGCGGCGATGGCGCAGTGGTAATGATTGCAGGTGCTTCTGGCTTAATCGGCAGTCACGCTTTGAAACGCTTACTCTCTGAATCTGCAATATCAAAAGTTTACGCATTATCACGCACCCCTTTCGAATCCGATCAAGACCATGCTCATAAGCTTCTTAACATCGTTCATCCCGATCTTCAGGTAAACAATTGGAGTGAAAGTAATGAAACTCCCGACCTCGGTTTAATTTGCTTAGGTACAACGGCGAAGCAAGCTGGATCGAAGCAAGCACTAGAAAAAGTCGATTTTGAACTGGTCTGCCATGTCGCTCAAACCATGAAATTGCTTGGGATTAAACGGGTYGCTGTTATTTCTAGCTATGGCGCATCAGCACAATCGCTATCCCATTATTTACGCTGTAAAGGGCATATGGAACAGACCTTAACTCGAATGCGCTTTGAACAATTACTCATTCTTAGACCAGGTCCCTTAGTTGGCGTACGAGCTCAACCGCGAACAGATGAGAAATGGGTTCAGCGTATTTTGTTTTGTCTTCGCCCTTTTATGTTAGGAAAACTACAAAACCTGATACCAATTCAAGCCCAAAGCGTCGCAGACACAACGATCTATAAACTATTTGAAAAAAAGTTTAAAAACCTAGAAATTATGAACTCTAAAGAAATGCTTAATTTTCTATCTAAATATGAGTAGTTCTGGCGACACTCTCGACAAGTCGACTACTCAATAACCAGCCCTTTCTCATCATATTACC
>NZ_JAKJSW010000252.1:0-5535 GCF_050337375.1 Vibrio makurazakiensis
GAATAGCCGAGCAATACTACGTTAGATCAAGCTTCACTCTTTTCCCCCTTGAAAATCCCTTATACCGTATCCATCTTCTATGCATAAGATAAATATCTATCATTTAGGAAGGTTGGCATGCGTCTCGATCGATTCACCAGTAAATTTCAAGTAGCGATTTCTGATGCTCAGTCACTCGCGCTGGGTCGTGATCACCAATATATTGAGCCGGTTCATTTAATGGTTTCATTGTTAAACCAGGATGGCAGCGCAATTCGCCCACTATTAACAATGTTAAATGTCGACGTTGTCCAGCTGCGCTCAAAACTCAGTGAAATGTTGGATCGTGTGCCTAAAGTGAGTGGCATTGGTGGCGATGTTCAGCTATCTAGTGCTATGGGTACTTTGTTTAACCTGTGTGACAAAGTAGCGCAAAAACGTCAAGACTCTTATATCTCGTCTGAAGTGTTTTTATTAGCAGCTGTTGAAGATAGAGGTCCATTAGGAAATTTGTTGAAAGAGCTTGGTCTTACTGAAGACAAACTGTCTCAGGCAATAGAACAAATCCGAGGTGGTCAAAAAGTCGATGATCCAAATGCAGAAGATAGACGACAAGCCCTAGAAAAATTCACCATTGATCTTACTGAACGTGCAGAGCAGGGCAAACTCGACCCTGTTATTGGTCGTGATGATGAGATCCGCCGAACCATCCAAGTACTTCAACGAAGAACGAAAAATAACCCTGTGATCATTGGTGAACCTGGTGTGGGTAAAACGGCCATTGTTGAAGGTTTGGCACAGCGAATTATTAATAATGAAGTACCAGAAGGCTTACGTGGACGCCGAGTTTTATCGCTAGATATGGGGTCTTTAGTTGCTGGTGCAAAATACCGTGGTGAGTTTGAAGAGCGATTGAAATCAGTATTGAATGAATTGTCTAAAGAAGAGGGCAATGTCATTTTATTTATCGATGAATTACACACCATGGTTGGAGCCGGTAAAGGTGAAGGCTCTATGGATGCGGGCAACATGCTTAAACCTGCATTAGCCCGTGGTGAGCTACATTGTGTTGGTGCAACAACCCTAGACGAATTTCGTCAGTACATTGAAAAAGATCCAGCCTTAGAACGTCGCTTTCAAAAAGTGTTAGTCGATGAACCTACGGTCGAAGATACCGTGGCTATTCTGCGTGGATTAAAAGAACGCTATGAACTACATCATCACGTAGAAATAACAGACCCAGCGATTGTGGCAGCAGCAACGTTATCTCATCGATACGTTTCTGACCGTCAGCTACCCGATAAAGCGATTGACTTGATCGATGAAGCAGCATCGAGCATCCGGATGCAGATTGACTCAAAACCTGAGTCATTGGATAAATTAGAACGCAAGATCATTCAACTGAAAATTGAGCAGCAAGCCCTGACCAATGAGAATGATGACGCAAGTGAAAAGCGTCTGAAAACTTTGCAAGAAGAGCTGCAACTAAAAGAACGTGATTTTGCTGAGTTAGAAGAAGTTTGGAATGCTGAAAAAGCTTCTTTATCTGGCACTCAGCATATTAAGTCAGAGTTAGAACATGCGCGTATGGATATGGATTTTGCTCGGCGCGCTGGCGATCTTAACCGAATGTCGGAACTGCAGTATGGGCGTATCCCTGAACTAGAGAAACAACTGGATCTTGCTACACAGGCTGAAATGCAAGAGATGACGTTACTTCGGAATAAAGTAACGGATGCTGAGATTGCTGAAGTTTTGTCTAAACAAACGGGCATTCCAGTGACGAAAATGCTAGAAGCTGAAAAAGATAAGCTCCTTAAAATGGAAGGTGTGCTTCATAACCGAGTGATTGGCCAAGTTGAAGCCGTTGAAGTTGTCTCGAATGCAATTCGTCGTAGCCGAGCAGGTTTGTCAGATCCAAATAAACCCATTGGTTCATTTTTATTTCTTGGTCCTACCGGCGTCGGTAAAACCGAATTATGTAAAACACTCGCAAATTTTATGTTTGATAGTGAAGAGGCAATGGTTCGTGTTGATATGTCCGAATTTATGGAAAAGCACTCTGTTGCTCGTTTAGTTGGTGCTCCTCCTGGCTATGTAGGGTATGAAGAAGGTGGCTACTTAACGGAAGCTATTCGTCGTAAGCCTTATTCAGTCATATTGTTAGATGAAGTAGAGAAGGCGCACCCTGATGTATTCAATATCCTACTTCAAGTACTTGATGATGGCCGTTTAACCGATGGCCAAGGTAGAACGGTTGATTTTAGAAATACGGTTTTGATTATGACTTCTAACCTAGGGTCAACTCGAATTCAGGAAAACTTCAAAACTCTAGATTACCAAGGAATCAAAGATGAGGTCATGGATGTTGTGGGTAAACATTTTAGACCTGAGTTCCTAAATAGAGTGGATGAAAGTGTTGTCTTCCACCCATTAGGGCGTGAGCACATTCAATCCATCGCTTCTATTCAGCTTGATAGATTGGGTCAAAGAATGGAAGAAAACGGTTATCAACTTGAAGTTTCTGACAAGGCGTTGGAATTAATCGCCCAGGTGGGCTTCGATCCAGTCTTTGGTGCGAGACCACTAAAGAGAGCAATTCAACAAAGTGTTGAGAACCCTCTTGCGAAAGCAATCCTTGCTGGAAAGATCAATCCGGACAAACCAGTGAAGTTATTAGTTAGTAATGACAAGATAGTGGCACATCAATAAAGTCACTATTGACTAGGTGCTTTTGATAGCAAAATAACCAATGTGATAGATATATCACCCGTTTGTTTGATTTGTGTGCAAACAAACGGAGTGGTGGCAATTAAAGGTTGTCCTAAAGGAATTACTCCCTATAATGCGCATCCGTTGTCACGGGAAGCCGAACTAAGATTAGTAAGACAACAAGACGGTTGAGTTAATCAATTAACTCTAGGAGAAATAAACAGAAAGTGTTTGACACTCGATGTTATCTAGCTAGAATGACCGTCCGCTTTGAGAACTTCTTTGTAGAAAAGAATGCTTTGAAAAGCAAAGCTCTTTAACAATTTAAACCTATCAATCTGTGTGGGCACTCGTTGATGATATCAAAAAAGATTTCYTCGGAAATCGACTTTGGTTTCAATGAACTGAGTGACCAATACGAATAGTTRTTCTCTTTRTAGAGAGYGGTTATTTGGCACAGTCAATTCATTACCATTCTGTTGGAATGGTAATAGCTTTAGAATTACATGTTCATTTTCGAATGAATAWTAGTTTTGAAGTCAGTATTCATTGAGCCGACAAAATCTTAAATTGAAGAGTTTGATCATGGCTCAGATTGAACGCTGGCGGCAGGCCTAACACATGCAAGTCGAGCGGAAACGACAMYATTGAYTCTTCGGATGATTTGTTGGGCGTCGAGCGGCGGACGGGTGAGTAATGCCTAGGAAGTTGCCCGGTAGAGGGGGATAACCATTGGAAACGATGGCTAATACCGCATAATCTCTATGGAGCAAAGCAGGGGACCTTCGGGCCTTGTGCTACCGGATACGCCTAGGTGGGATTAGCTAGTTGGTGAGGTAATGGCTCACCAAGGCGACGATCCCTAGCTGGTCTGAGAGGATGATCAGCCACACTGGAACTGAGACACGGTCCAGACTCCTACGGGAGGCAGCAGTGGGGAATATTGCACAATGGGCGAAAGCCTGATGCAGCCATGCCGCGTGTATGAAGAAGGCCTTCGGGTTGTAAAGTACTTTCAGTTGTGAGGAAGGGGTTAAGCTTAATACGCTTAGCTCTTGACGTTAGCAACAGAAGAAGCACCGGCTAACTCCGTGCCAGCAGCCGCGGTAATACGGAGGGTGCGAGCGTTAATCGGAATTACTGGGCGTAAAGCGCATGCAGGTGGTTCATTAAGTCAGATGTGAAAGCCCGGGGCTCAACCTCGGAACTGCATTTGAAACTGGTGAACTAGAGTACTGTAGAGGGGGGTAGAATTTCAGGTGTAGCGGTGAAATGCGTAGAGATCTGAAGGAATACCAGTGGCGAAGGCGGCCCCCTGGACAGATACTGACACTCAGATGCGAAAGCGTGGGGAGCAAACAGGATTAGATACCCTGGTAGTCCACGCCGTAAACGATGTCTACTTGGAGGTTGTGGCCTTGAGCCGTGGCTTTCGGAGCTAACGCGTTAAGTAGACCGCCTGGGGAGTACGGTCGCAAGATTAAAACTCAAATGAATTGACGGGGGCCCGCACAAGCGGTGGAGCATGTGGTTTAATTCGATGCAACGCGAAGAACCTTACCTACTCTTGACATCCAGAGAAGCCAGYGGAGACRCAGGTGTGCCTTCGGGAGCTCTGAGACAGGTGCTGCATGGCTGTCGTCAGCTCGTGTTGTGAAATGTTGGGTTAAGTCCCGCAACGAGCGCAACCCTTATCCTTGTTTGCCAGCGAGTAATGTCGGGAACTCCAGGGAGACTGCCGGTGATAAACCGGAGGAAGGTGGGGACGACGTCAAGTCATCATGGCCCTTACGAGTAGGGCTACACACGTGCTACAATGGCGCATACAGAGGGCAGCAAGCTAGCGATAGTGAGCGAATCCCAAAAAGTGCGTCGTAGTCCGGATTGGAGTCTGCAACTCGACTCCATGAAGTCGGAATCGCTAGTAATCGTAGATCAGAATGCTACGGTGAATACGTTCCCGGGCCTTGTACACACCGCCCGTCACACCATGGGAGTGGGCTGCAAAAGAAGTGGGTAGTTTAACCTTTCGGGGAGGACGCTCACCACTTTGTGGTTCATGACTGGGGTGAAGTCGTAACAAGGTAGCCCTAGGGGAACCTGGGGCTGGATCACCTCCTTATACGAAGATATCACGATAAGTGTCCACACAGATTGATTAGGTTTAGAAAGTAAAAGAGACGATATTGGGTCTGTAGCTCAGCTGGTTAGAGCGCTCGCCTGATAAGCGGGAGGTCGGTGGTTCAAGTCCACTCAGACCCACCAATATCGATTGCAACAACAGATGGGGCTATAGCTCAGCTGGGAGAGCGCCTGCCTTGCACGCAGGAGGTCTGCGGTTCGATCCCGCATAGCTCCACCATCTTTAAGCACATTTACTTAAGTGTTTTTAAAAATGGTTCAATTTATTGAATCAAGCTCTTTAACAATTTGGAAAGCTGACTGATTGATTTACTTACGAGTAATTCAATCAAATTTAAAAGTTCTCAATGTTTATCTTTAWGATAAACACAACAAACACATTCAAGTGTCTTGTATTCGAATCAAACGTTAGTTTGATTCACAATTGAGTCCGGCAAACAGTCATTGAGAATTAACCCTTCTTAATGACAACCAAAAACCTTGGTTGTTTGAACATACATTAAGACCCTTTCGGGTTGTATGGTTAAGTGACTAAGCGTACACGGTGGATGCCTTGGCAGTCAGAGGCGATGAAAGACGTAATAACTTGCGATAAGCCCAGATTAGGTAGTAATAACCTTTTGAGTCTGGGATTTCTGAATGGGGAAACCCACGTGCATAAGCACGTATCCTGTTGTGAATACATAGCAACAGGAGGCAAAC
>NZ_JAKJSW010000253.1:0-5527 GCF_050337375.1 Vibrio makurazakiensis
GATATGAACTGCATAGTCCCTTAATCACAGGTAACTTCTTCTCATCCATAAAAGAAAATCGATACTTAAATCACTGAACAACGTTAAACGTAAGTATCATTACATACATAGCAATAGATCCTATAAACACTGCCAGTACTGCTGATACTTTAATCAACGCATTCAAAATTACTTCATCAAAATCACGCATAATGGTTGACCGTTTGTGAAGGGCTCTGTATTCGCTCTAACTGCTAAAACTATGATAAGCCTTGTCGTATACGAAGCTTTTTAATTTAAAACTTCCCTCTCCTTTGAGGTGTATTTCATCTCCTTAAACCAAAAAAAGGGCAACACCCTTTTTTTGCGTATATTAATCGTCTAAGTTAGCTGCCGTCAAACTTATTTTCTTTTCAAGGAATGGTTTTCAACTAAGGCATTGAAATATTTATAAATTCAATAGCACCTGAATTAGACATCAGGAGTCGCAGTAGTTAGTGACGTTTAAGTTCAAACCCATCACTCAATTTCAGCCAAATAAAAAGGCCACCTGTCTAGGTGGCCTTGGATAAGAAAGTAAACGAGTTAAAGAAGAAAGTTCATCACAAACATCGCACCAAACGCATTCAATACAGAGATAGCAATCATCACTGGAATGTAGCGACCTTCAGTACCGATCGGCCCCATGATTCTCCCCATGTACTGAACTTGAGAACCCATGAGGTAAATAGCAGGAGCCAGAATCGCAATATGATTACCATTTAAAATACCCTGGTCAAACAGAGTAATAACCACACCTACAGCGCCGCCCATCGACATCCACGCACCGATAAGAACAGCCGCTGCTTCACCCGGAAGACCAAATATAGCCATAATAGGAGAAAATATACTGCCCATCATGTCTAACGCCCCGGTAATTTGTAGCGCTTTGATAATCACAAATGCCATTAAAACGTTAGGTAGAGTAGATGTTGTTGCTATTCCCCAACCTTTTTTAGCTCCTTCGACAAAAATATCGGTAACCATTGGCTTTTTAGCTTTAATTTCTGACATTACGCAGTCTCCTCTGTCATCGGTGCATCTTTTTTGGCTTGAGGTTTGTCTTCTTTACCTTCAGTAATATTGAGATAAATTCGGAACAAATTCGCACCCACAAATTTAAAGACGAACATAACCGCTACCGCCAAACCTATCGATGAACTTACCGCTAACGATCCGTCTGCCATTGTTAATGTGAAAAGCACAGCACCAGAAGAAAAGAAATTTACGATTGCAGCACCAGCAGTAAATTGGAACATGGTAAATACGTCGGTTTCACGCTTAGTCAAATGCCCCTCATCTTTTAATTGCCGAGTCATCGCAGCACCAGCATCAGTACTTTGAAGTGAGGCAATGAGTGCTAAACCAGAATTACCAGGAATGCCCATTAAGGGTCTAAGTAAAGGAGTTAGAAGCTTGCGCGCTGCGTCTAGCGCTCCGTAATGCTCTAGCACATTGATCATTCCAAGTGCGAACATCACTGTTGGAATCAGTGTGAGGGCGAAAATAAAGCCATCACGAGCACCGCTACCACCTTTGCCACGCAACGTCGTTGTTGCGGTTTGAACACCATCTGCGGTTTCAGTCACGTTGTACGCGACTTGCCCAAACGATCCGTTTAGCGTAGTAAAATCAAGAACACCATACCATTCATTTGATTTCATCAGCCCAGAGAAGAACACAATGGCAAACRCCAATGCGATATAGCAACCAATCGTAACTTTACGATTGGTTTTTGCTGGATTAGTCATAACAACCTCTATACATGTAATTTGTGTGGAACAGAACACATATTGATAGTGCTAAATTTCATAAATAGAAATGATGACTCAAGTCAATCAACACGTTGAATGGCAATTCATATTATAAGCAAAATAAAAATCTGTGGATGCTGACACAAAATACAAATATCGAACAGCCACCAAACAGAGTGCCACACTGGCGAATATCTCTAATTCGTGTGCGATATATCTTACAAAAATATCATAAATTTAGTGTGGTTATATATTATTAACAATTAAAACAACATGTTAATAGGCAGCAATGATATTAATCAAAAATACTATCCGTAATGTAAATGAATAAATGGTACCGGTAACACCCATGAGCTAGAAACAAAAGGATATGAGCCTTATACGAAATACCATCCCGTTAATTGATTATAATATGCTCATTAAGCCAACGGATAAGGAGATCGGCAAAATGGAAATGAAGATTTTAAGTTACAAAGTCATGGGAATTGGCTCGTGGGTATCGGCTACGGTATCCAAAGCTGTCGCAACCCAACTTGCTGCTGAATATGAATCTTACGGCTGGCCTGTAGAAGTTTGTGCAATTGAAACGGAAAAGCAATTAAACCAAAAAACTGCTTAACTAGTACTCTACAGGTATGAAGGCTCTATTGACGGGGGGTTAATAGAGCCTTTTTTATCTGTGCTAATTTCTCTTCGGCTAACTGGATGTCTATCACACCTAGCTTATTGATTCCCGACTACAATTTTTACGCAATCCTACACAATGGACTTATAAAGGGCGTAATAAATGAAATGGATCGGGCTGTTACTTATTCTCCTCTCTACCACTTTTTCCTACTTAGCCCAAGCTTCTGGCCCTAGTAGCCAAGCTCCTCTAGATCTAACCAACTCGCTCCCTGGATATGTCGCATTGGCAATCTTCTTCGTCGCCTACTTAGTCGTCATGATGGAAGAATACCTAAAACTCCGAAAATCAAAACCAGTATTACTAGCCGCAGGGCTCATTTGGATAATCATCGGGGTTGTTTACCAACAAAGCAACGTGACCGACATTGCCAAGCAGGCGCTGGAACATAACCTTCTTGAATACGCCGAACTATTGCTATTTCTATTAGTAGCGATGACTTATATCAGCGCAATGGAAGAGCGTCGCCTATTCGATGGCTTGCAAGCTTGGATGGTCAGTAAAGGCTTTAACTTTAGAACCCTTTTTTGGCTAACGGGATTCCTGGCTTTCTTTATTTCCCCTATAGCCGACAACCTGACAACTGCCCTATTGATGTGTGCTGTTGTACTGAAAGTTGCAGGCAGCAATATTCGCTTTGTAAACATAGCGTGCGTTAATATCGTCATTGCAGCGAATGCAGGCGGAGCGTTTAGTCCGTTCGGCGATATTACGACACTGATGGTCTGGCAAGCGGGTCATGTGAGTTTCTCTGAATTTCTACCGCTATTCATACCTTCGGCTGTTAATTATTTAGTCCCAGCGATTATTATGTCTTTCTTCTTACCCAAAGATGCACCAGACACCGTTCATCAGAATGTGGAGTTAAAGCGAGGAGCCAAACGCATCGTTGGTCTATTTATTCTAACCATAGCGACTGCTGTTGCGTTCCATGCTGTGCTTCATTTCCCTCCAGTAATGGGGATGATGATGGGGCTAGCCTATTTGCAATTTTTTGGTTACTTCCTACGAACGACACTGCCTAATTCCCTGGCAAAAAAAGCAGCCATGGCGATAGCAAATAACGATGAAGAAGCATTAAAACGACTGGGGTCTGTCGTACCTTTCGACGTATTCAGGCGTGTCTCTCATGCAGAGTGGGATACATTACTCTTTTTCTATGGGGTCGTGATGTGTGTTGGTGGATTA
Organism: Vibrio makurazakiensis; assembly: GCF_050337375.1. Lineage (NCBI taxonomy): Bacteria > Pseudomonadati > Pseudomonadota > Gammaproteobacteria > Vibrionales > Vibrionaceae > Vibrio > Vibrio makurazakiensis. Next base: position 3,646 of record NZ_JAKJSW010000253.1, read on the forward strand.
AGCCTGTTGGGGTATTTGGGGCTGGCTTCAGAAGTGATGTACAGTCAGTGGAGCCCAGTTGGCGCCAACATTATGGTGGGAATACTGTCAGCCATTGTCGATAATATCCCTGTCATGTTCGCAGTCCTATCAATGGAGCCTTCTATGGATATGGGGAACTGGCTACTTATTACTTTAACCGCAGGGGTCGGAGGTAGTTTACTGTCGATAGGAAGTGCTGCTGGCGTGGCTTTAATGGGTGCTGCTCACGGCAAATACACGTTTTTTGGACACTTAAAGTGGATGCCGGTTATTTTCCTTGGCTATGTCGCGAGTATTTTTGTTCATTTAACGATGAACCAACACTTGTTTAGCTAGGTTACCGAAAAGAGCGGATAGAATAATTTAAATTAATCATTAAGTTAGAAACAGGATTTACCTAGAAGCTTAATATTATTCTATCTCGCCCACTTTATCCCAAATGTTACTCATTAGATAAGCAGGGCACATGTTGCATGTCAAAAACTTGCCTTCTTTTTGAATTCTCATCACAAGATCGTCACGCTTTTCATTACTGCTTGCCGCAAGTTCAATATTGATAAGGTCATCGTCTATTCGATAGCTACGAGTAACGCTCCCATCAATCGTTTTGTACTCGACTAACCCTTTCTTAAAGATGAGTTGACTCTCATTTTCAGAGCTTTCATAAACCCCCGAGAAAAAGACTAAAGTTGGCACCTCAAAAGGCGTTTCAGTTTCTGCGAAGCAACCGGATAAAACCACTGCGAACATGAAAATGATAAATGGTCGGATCATACTACTCACCCTAAACAATATTGGTGACGGAATCTTAACACGATACAGTGAAACAGGTTGATATACTATAAATTCATTGCATATTAATTGTAGGGACTTTATTTACTCTAGTATCCCTTCTAATTTCAGCAAGCTTCTTTTGCGTTCAACTCCGCCCGCATACCCAGTTAGTTTACCATTCATTCCAATAACACGATGGCAAGGCACAATAATAGATATTGGGTTTTTACCATTCGCTGCGCCCACTGCTCTCACCGCTTTTGGGTTACCAATGAACTCTGCGATTTTTTGATAGCTCCACGTTTCACCGTAAGGAACCGACAGTAATGCATTCCACACTTCCATTTGAAATGCCGTACCTTTAGCAGCAAGAGGAAGAGCAAATTGCATAGTTTCTCCTGCAAAGTATTGTTCTAATTGCTTAGATGTTTCCATCAAAACAGGAAAGGTACTGTCTTCATTTCCGAGTACTTCAGGTTGAGTTGTGTGAGTTTCAAACCAAGCGCCAAGTAAGCCGTGTTCATTGGCTTGCAGCGTCATTTGCCCAAGGGGACTTTGAAAATAACAATATCTATTCATGCTAGGTTCCAACAATGAAATGTGGCGTAACTGCCCCATGGGGCAACACTTTCTGTCTTTAAATTAGGGTACTGTTCTATCACTTTTTTAACCACAAGATCGCCCATCAAAAAGCAATTAGGGTCACTTAAGCCACGTAATAAAGCGTATTGAATCGTCCAAGGCCCGATTCCTTTTAACTGTAACCATTCGGAGGGGTGAGCAGTATCATTATCTTGCATGTATTGCGCAAATCGCTTTAACGTGTCTTTACGACTTTGTGGCATACGTAGAAAGCTCAAATCCAGATCAACAACCTGCCCCGCAGTAGGAAACATCACCTCACTTTGCTCTTCTATAAACGCTTGCTCTACAAGTAAGTTCAGCTGACCTATCGCCGCTTTCACCGAAACTTGCTGACCTAAAATAGCGCGAACTCCCGCTTCCCAAATATTCCAAACACCAGGGATACGAATACCCGATTTAGCCACCAAGCCCGGCGCTACTGACTCTAATTGAGCTTCAACTG
>NZ_JAKJSW010000254.1:0-5517 GCF_050337375.1 Vibrio makurazakiensis
ACCTTTTTGTTTTGCTAGAACTCTCTAGTAAGCTTCCTTCCTAACACTAAAAGCCTCTACGCTTCCAAAATTGGCCTTCATCTTTGGCGTGCAAGTTAAATGTTTTGTCAGCTATCACTTTGCCTTTAAGCTCAATCGTCATTCGCCAATTCCCTATTTTATTATCAACAGGTGCCCAAATCGTATCACCTAGGTAAAAGTCCCAATCGTTATTTCCGATGTACTCTTCCCCGTCAAATGGTTCCAGTATTTCGCCTTTATCTGTTGTGATATTGGGATGATAAATACAATAGCGAATCTTCTCACCTTTCGCTTTTTTGATATTGACGATGTAGCCAAACTCAACATCAATTTCAGCGGGAACTTCAGTAGTAAAGTCTTGAATTTTAGGTAAGTGTTTTGATTTTGAGTCCCAAGTGGAATAAATACCATAGGAGCTCATTTCAACTAAGACTGAACGTTTTGCCATTGTTTTTCACTTCTCTTTATTCTTGCCAATCACGCTTCATGCGCTTGATAACATCATCACTCACACCGTGGATATTTTGATATTGCCCGCGACATACTTCCACTATCAATTGAGCTTTATATCGTTTCGCCAATTTACGGTAAAACGTCATTTCCCACTGCTTCACAAAGGTATTAGACACAACAACATCTTCACCTTGCTTTAGGTATTGCTCAGCTTGATTTTGGCACCATTGATGAGCCTGAGGTAACTTCAAAGGGTCAAATTGATATTCACCATCGTCATTCAAAAAATACATGTCGGCTTCAAGGTGGATAGCGCTATAGCCCCTAGCCTTGGTTGACTTTCCCGAACCAGGAAGCCCACGAATTAAAATAAGTTTCGGCATAATATTTTTAGTGACGCTATGTTTAGTGAACTCTAGCCAATGCTATACCAAATCGTCAGTTTTTTCTTTCAATGTTATCTATTTAGCTGTCACGCTAGGGGGTAGAGTTGTTAAAAATAGTGCATTCAAAGATAAGAAGTTTACATTCTGTATCGACAACGGTATCAATATACGATAAGTTCAGATGTATAGACGTCTAAATATCTAGCTTAGGGAGAAAGCTGTGCCAATTCGTATTCCAGATCAACTGCCGGCATCCAATGTTCTTCGTGAAGAAAACATTTTCATCATGCCAATGTCTCGCGCTTCTACTCAGGAAATTCGTCCTCTGAGAGTGTTGATTCTGAATCTAATGCCTAAGAAAATCGAGACGGAAACTCAATTTTTACGTTTACTTTCAAATAGCCCACTTCAAGTTGATGTTGAGCTTCTACGTATCGACGATCGCCCGAGTAAAAACACACCCACTGAGCATCTAGATAACTTCTACCGCCAGTTCGAAATGGTGAAAGGTCGTAATTTCGATGGGTTGATCATTACTGGTGCACCGCTTGGTCTTGTGCAATTTGAAGATGTGATTTATTGGGAACATCTACAAACCATAATGAATTGGGCTAACAAACATGTTACTTCAACATTATATGTTTGCTGGGCCGCTCAAGCTGGTTTAAAGCTACTTTATGACTTGCCAAAGCGTACGCGTAAAGACAAACTCTCTGGCGTATACAACCATGAGATCCACCAGCCTCATAACCCAATATTGCGCGGATTTGATGACAATTTCCTAGCGCCGCATTCGCGCTACGCTGACTTTTCTTCTGATTATTTATCTGAGCATACCGACCTTGATATTTTAGCGACCTCAGACGTTGCAGGGGTATACTTGGCGGCAACCAAAGACAAGCGAAATGTATTTGTCACTGGGCACCCAGAATACGACTCACACACCCTTCACAATGAGTACATTCGTGACTTAGGTGAAGGAATGGAGCCAGTTATCCCGATTAATTACTACCCGAACAACAACCCAGACAACAAGCCAGTTGCTAGCTGGAGAAGCCATGGACACCTACTGTTTTCGAACTGGCTTAACTACTGTGTTTACCAACAAACACCTTATGACCTTGATTCTTTTAGTGAAGAGAATTTCACCAAAGATAATTAAACTTCCTAGCATTTCATTCCGCATACTTGAAGAATAAAACTAGCCGCGAACTATCGCGGCTTTTTTGTGCCATGTGAGTCGCATTCTATTTCAATAGGGATCACTCTGAATATTCTGATTTCATATCATAGAGTTATGTTCTCAAGGAGTAGAAACATGCCTTCAAAATCCCGTACGCTATCACTGGCACTCACTTTAGCGTTATCTCTATCTGCATGCGTCACTGTAACCGATGGTCCACCTAAAGTTGAATCAGCGCCCAAAGAAATGGCAGAGTCTCGCATCGCGCTTGGGCTAGGTTATCTAGAACAAGGGAATATGGTAAGAGCGCGTGAGAATCTCGAATTAGCGATCAAACACGCTCCTAACTACTATCGCGCTCAAATATCTATGGCGCACTATTTCGAACAAGTCGGCGAAACAGAAGAAGCCAGAAAAACTTATCAGAAGGCGCTAAAGCAAGATTCAAAAAACGGGAATGTTCTGAATAATTACGGGACATTTTTGTGTAAGCAAGGTGAGTACGAGAAAGCAGACAATTATTTCAATAGGGCGATAGAACAGCCCTATTACTACCTAGTTTCAGCGAGTTACGAAAACGCAGCGCTATGTGCACTGAAATCAGGAAAGAATGAAAAAGCTCAGTACTACTTTACCCGAGCACTTGATCACGACCCAATTCGCGTATTGTCCATTCTTCAACTTGCCAAGTTAGAAGTTCAATCCAAACAGTACACAGAGGCTAGAATCAGATTGATGAAATTCCATAATATATATGGTTATCAGGTTGCGTCTTTGAAGATTTTGGTTGAACTAGAGCGAGAGGCTGGAAATGCCGCTTTAGAGAAGAAATATCAGGCGAAGCTCGATAAATTGACAAGTTAGCGTACAGAAACACTAGCGTTAGGCAGTAAAGCTTATTAGTAGTTATTTGAGTTTAGTATCGGGTTTGTCTCTTTTACGTTTGGAAATTGGCTTATTGATGTTCTTATACTCTCGGTATAACACAATGATAAAAACCAACACCCCCAATCCAAAGATAACAGCGAAGGCTATTTCGAGCCCTTCACAAACCACATCAGGTTTACAGGGGAGGTAAATTTCAATATCCACATTACCTCCCTAGCCTTTCATCCGAGTGACCGAATTATCGATAGAATAAGCTTAGCTTATTTGAGCTCTATCCACTCTGAGCGTTGAGCTTTGTCCATGAAGGTCCACGCTACAAAGCGACTTACTTTTTGCCCCTGGCTCATCTCAACAATTTTTACCTGTTTTGCATCTAGTTGGCCAAGTGTGCTCTGCAATTTCGGTAAATTCTCTTTTTTAGACAGAAGTGTCGTAAACCAGAGGACTTGAGTTGCGAACAATTTACTCTCTTTCGCTAATTTATCCACGAAAGCCGCTTCACCGCCGTCACACCAAAGCTCAGATTTTTGGCCACCAAAGTTTAAAGCTGGCTGAGGTTTTTCCTGATTTTTATTCGGTTTGCCTTTAGCATTACGAGTATCGATACCTTGCTTCTTGTTTCTATTTGCCGCTAGGTTATCTAATTTACGTTGTGCGCCTTGCTGAGCTTCTTCAAGAGACTGATGAAAAGGTGGATTACACGTTGTCACATCATAGCGCTCGTTATCGCCAATGATGCCTTTAAACATATGCTCAACGTTGTTTTGTAACTTACAACGAATCTTACCTTTCAATACAGGGTTCACTTCTGCAATAAAGTTTGCCGCTTTGATTGAAACAGGGTCAATATCGCTCCCTTTATACTTCCAACCGTATTCTGTCGCACCAACAATTGGGTAAATACAGTTTGCACCGACACCAATATCAAGAGCAACCACCGCTTTATGGTTGTAAGTGTTGTCTTCACACTCATCGTTAAGTAGGTCAGCAACTCGGTGAATGTAGTCTGCTCTACCTGGAATAGGCGGACATAAATAGCCAGCTGGAATATCCCAGTGTTGAACGCCATAATGGTGTGCCAATAATGCTTTGTTGAGCATTTTAACCGCTACAGGATCAGAGAAGTTCACTGTACTCTCACCAACTGGATTCTTGATAATATGATCCGCTAATTCAGGCAGAGCTTTCGCCAGTGCAACTAGATCGTAACGCCCGTTATGTTGGTTGCGAGGATGCAGCCCACTTTTTTTCTGGATGCCATTCTTCTGGCCACGGTTTTTATTCTGTCCCGACTGTTTGTGAGCAAATGGTTTATGAGCAGATGGCTTGCTGCCTCCGGTTTTCTTACCAAAAGACTTTTTGCTTGATGTCTCTTTTCCTGCCGGTTTTCTACCTTTAGATTCACTCGATTTCTGTCCAGCGAATTCTTTCTTAGCCTCGCCATTTTTCGACTTCACAGTCGACGATCTATTGGTCGTGCTCGTCGGCTTTTTCTTTGCCAAACTGAGTGTTGTCTTTTTGGTATTGTTCTCTTGGCTCATCTGGCTACTTCTTCAATTCTAGGTAAATCATAAATAAACGCGCATCCAACTCTAGTTGATGATAGTTCGGTTCCATATGACAGCAAAGCTGATAGAAAGACTTATCATGGTCTTTCTCTTTAATATGAGCGAGCTCATGTACTACTAACATTCTCAACAGCGGCTCTGGCGCATTTTTAAAAATACTGGCTATACGTATTTCATTTTTCGATTTGATCTTTCCGCCGTGGTTTTTCGCAACATAACTATGAAGCCCTAAAGCATTATTAATTAAGTGGATTTTGCTGTCGTATATCACTTTACTGATAGGCGGTGTTTTCTTCATATAGCGATTTTTAATGTCTATCGCGTATTCGAATAAGGCCTTCTCATGTTTGATCGTATGATTTTCTGGATAACGAGATTCAAACCAAGGAATCAATTTATCAGAATCAATCAATTGTTTTACTTGGTCGACAATATGCTTTGGGTAACCTTGGATATAGCGTAATGATGGATGCATTTCGAAAAAGGTGAAATTTTAAAGGCGCACAGTGTAACTGATCACGCTTTTCTAATCATCTAAGATTCGCTACACTTCGCCTAGAACCACCAAGAGATAAGTTAAAATGAAACGTGTTGTATTGTACGTGGCAGATAAATGCCCACATTGTAAAGATGCTCAGAGATACCTAGATTCCAAGAAAATCGTTTACCGCCTCACGAATGCGAAGATGCAACGTGGCCGTAAAGAACTACAAGCTATGGGTGCTCGCTCTATTCCTGTGTTGAAGATTGGTGACCAAGTCATGGTCGGTTGGAACCAAAAGCACTTCGACAAKATGTATAACTCAAAAAACTAATCTCCCTCCTATTTGCTATTACCTCTAGCTATCACGCTTTAGGTAATAGCCAGCCACTCTTCCTCACATAGATACAAATCAACCTCTGCAGATTGTTGACAGCCCTGTTCATCGAAATCAGCATACAAAACACCATACTAAAAAATATAGAATTCGATGAAAAGAATATTATTAATAGGACTAGCTGTCTTAGGAAGCTCAAC
>NZ_JAKJSW010000255.1:0-5498 GCF_050337375.1 Vibrio makurazakiensis
GGTTATTAATGGTGAAGCAGCAATGCAAATCATGGGTGACTGGGCGAAAGGCGAGTTCACTGCTGCGGGCAAAGTACCAGGTAAAGACTACATTTGTGCGCCTGCGCCGGGTACAAGTGGTCAATTCACTTTCAATATTGATAGTTTCGCGTTCTTTGAGCTAAACGGCTCAAGTAACCAAAAAGCACAACAAGACTTAGCTCAAACAATCCTGACCAAAGACTTCCAAGAAGTATTCAACTTGAACAAAGGTTCAATCCCAGTACGCCTAGATATGGACATGTCTAAATTCGACCAATGTGCACTTGATTCAATGAGCACATTCAAAGCAAGTGCTGATACTGGTGATCTAGTTCCAAGTATGGCTCATGGTCTAGCGACAACGAGCTACGCTCAAGGTGCTATCTACGATGTGGTGACTAACTTCTTTAACGAGAAGAACGCCGATCCTCAACAAGCGGCTCAAAAACTGGCGAAAGCAGTTAAAGCAGCTATCTAATCGAGCTTAACCCAAGCTAAACAGACGCTCAAAGATTCAGTTTGGCTTGGCCTTACCCCCAGGGTGGGTAGGCTCGTGGGGAGCCTATTCACTCTTTACTTACTTTATGATTGTTCTCTTCAGTGACCTCTATGAGCCTGAAGTAACAAGCATATTTAAAAGATGTGAGATGTTCTATTTCGACACCGTAAATCAGTATTTTTAGGTGTGGAATAGAGATGAGATTGCGTTACAAGGACTTGTTATGGAGCATGCTTTAAATCGCTCAAAAGCTAACTCAGGAAAGCACACGGCTGCACCAAAGCCTAGTTTTGCTGACAAGCTACAAAACTGGCTTCCGAAAATTGTATTGGCGCCAACTGCGTTAGTGACTGTGGTGTGTATCTACGGTTATATTTTCTGGACAGCTGCACTTTCATTGACCAATTCCCGGTTCTTACCGAGCTTTAATTTCGTGGGCTTTGCTCAGTRTGAAAAGCTAATGGATAACGACCGTTGGATAACTTCTATTACCAACTTAGGCCTTTTCGGCTTCATGTTCATGGCCGTAGCTATCATTCTTGGAGTGGGGTTGGCTGTTCTTCTTGACCAAAATATCCGTCAAGAAGGCGCTATTCGAACCATTTATTTATACCCAATGGCACTGTCATTCATCGTAACGGGTACTGCCTGGAAATGGATTTTGAACCCAGGGTTAGGCATCGAAAAACTGATGCATGACTGGGGTTTCACAAACTTCAAATTTGATTGGCTCGTTGACTCTGAAATGTCCGTTTATACCTTAGTTATCGCGGCAGTTTGGCAGTCATCTGGCTTCGTTATGGCAATGTTTCTAGCGGGATTACGCGGTATAGATTCTTCGATTATTAAAGCAGCACAAATAGACGGCGCGAGTCTTCCAACCATTTATTTCAAAATCATTTTACCTTGCCTTCGTCCTGTTGTTTTTAGTGCCGTGATCATCACGTCTCATATCGCGATCAAGAGTTTCGACCTTGTGACCGCAATGACGGCGGGTGGCCCTGGTTATTCATCAGATTTACCAGCCCTATTTATGTACGCACACTCCTTTACTCGTGGCCAAATTGGTTTAGGTGCCGCCAGTGCAATGATGATGTTAGCGGGTATTCTCGCGATTCTAGTGCCTTACCTTTACTCTGAACTTAGGGAGAAAAAGTCATGATGAATAACATCAATTTTGCTCGACTATTTATTTATTCACTGCTGATTTTCTTTTGTTTGGTTTACTTGATGCCGCTGTTTGTGATGGCGCTAACATCATTCAAAACGTTACCAGATATTAAAGCCGGTAACCTGATGAGTTTACCTAAAGAATGGGTATTTGATGCCTGGTATAAAGCATGGGATAGCGCATGTACGGGTGTGAAATGTGAAGGGGTAAAAGGTTACTTCTGGAACTCATTTCAGATGGTGATACCCGCTGTTGCTATCTCTACATTGCTTGGTGCATTTAATGGCTATGTCGTGACTAAATGGCAGTTCAGAGGCTCTAATCTGTTCTTTAGCTTATTGCTATTTGGATGTTTCATTCCGTTCCAGGTGGTATTACTGCCAATGGCAACAATGCTTGGCAAGATGGGACTCGCAAATACGACTGTTGGTTTGATCATCGTTCACGTTATCTACGGCATGGCGTTTACTACGCTATTCTTTAGGAACTTTTATATCTCGATTCCTGATGAATTGATCAAGGCAGCTAAACTTGATGGGGCAGGGTTCTTTACGATTTTCTTCAAGATATTGTTACCTATATCCACGCCAATCATCATGGTAACCGTCATATGGCAGTTTACGGCGATTTGGAATGACTTCTTATTCGGCGTGGTTTACTCCGGCTCTGATACTCAGCCGATCACCGTAGCATTGAATAACTTGGTCAACACCAGTACTGGCGTTAAAGAATATAACGTCGATATGGCAGCTGCGATTATTGCCGCGCTTCCAACACTTCTCGTATACGTTTTCGCAGGAAAATACTTTGTTCGTGGCCTAACGGCAGGATCAGTAAAAGGATAATTACCATGGCAACATTAGATTTAAAAGAGATCCGTAAAACTTACCGTAACGCGGACAACGAAACGTTAAAGGGCATCGACATTAGTATCGATTCGGGGGAATTTTTGATACTTGTCGGCCCTTCGGGGTGTGGTAAATCGACCTTGATGAATACGATTGCTGGGTTAGAAAATATCAGCTCAGGTGAGATCGTGATTGACGGGGTAGATGTGGCACAAGTTGAGCCTAAAGACCGTGATATCGCAATGGTGTTCCAGTCTTATGCGCTTTACCCGAACATGACGGTTCGAGGCAATATCGCTTTCGGGTTGAAGATCCGCAAGATGCCTCAAGAAGAGATTGATGCAGAAGTAAACCGAGTCGCAGAGATGCTGCAAATTGATCATTTGTTAGATCGCAAACCATCGCAACTTTCTGGTGGTCAACGTCAACGTGTTGCTATGGGGCGCGCTCTAGCTCGCCGACCTAAGTTGTACTTGTTTGATGAACCGCTTTCTAACCTGGATGCTAAATTACGTGTAGAAATGCGCCATCAAATTAAGCGCTTACACCAACAGTTAAACACGACGATTGTTTACGTAACTCACGATCAAATAGAGGCGATGACGCTAGCAGATAGAATCGCAGTAATGAAAGACGGTGAGTTGCAACAATTAGGTACGCCGCAAGAGATTTACACTAAGCCAAACAATATGTTTGTGGCGGGCTTTATGGGATCGCCTTCAATGAACTTTATTAAGACGATGGTTGATTTGGATGATGACCAAAATCCGATCATTAAAGTGACGGGAACAGCCGATCAAGAACACCATATTCGTTTACCACAAAGTATGCGTGAGCAAGATGGTAAAGAGGTTGTGATAGGTTTGCGCCCAGAGCATATTAGTGAGCAGCAAAGTGAAGACACATCTGCCTCTACTCTATTGGACTTAAAGCTAGAAGTTCTAGAACCAACAGGCCCAGATACGATTGCAATGGTTAAGGTTAACGATCAAGAAGTCGCGTGCCGATTGTCACCTGAGTTTGAAGTGTCAGTAGGGCAGATGGCTCCACTGCATTTTGACTTATCAAAAGCTGTCTTCTTTGACGCACAAACAGAAGCAAGAATTGATTTTTAAATTTGAACCTTAGCGTTGTTAGCTGAGGGTACTAATCTTGAAGCCTGGCCTTTCAATTTGTGATGGTCAGGCTTTTTAGTTTTCGGAAGCGAAGTGATTTGCATTGTCAATTTACTGTCAAAACATCGTTAGTGCGCTTTTAGTTTTTGCTCTCTGACTATACTTACCACATAGCTTAAAGCGTCATCGAAGTTTCCCCAATAATTGTCGATGCGTTTGCCCCTAGTTTTGTCATGTAGACTGCTTTGTTAATGCATAGTTTTGTAATATACATGGCTTTGTAATTTTGAAACTACTGATTGGGGAATGATGCATAATCCTCCTTCCTATGTATCATTCTCCTTCTGTTATTCACCCTCTCTGACATTTGCCTTGTTAATTAAATGTGTCATTTGATGCTCATTGGTTAAATATCAATGTGTCATTTTCCACCCATCATTGAAACTGATTGATCTCTCACTTATCCTAATTGCATTTAACTTGTTGTTATGAATCGTGTTTTTGTATTTTGTTAAGTTGGCTTATTAGTTGCTCTATAGAAACTGCGCAGTTCCCATTGATGGGCTGTTTTGTTTACTAAGGAGAATAATAATGTTTAAGCCTCTTACTTTGCTTTCTGTATCTGCTCTGGCTCTGACCAGCTTTAATGCTGCTGCTAACTGTGACCCAGGTGAACTGGTGATCAAATTTAGCCATGTTACTAATACCGATAAGCACCCGAAAGGCATCGCGGCTTCTTTGCTAGAAGAGCGAGTAAACACTGAAATGAACGGCAAAGCTTGTATGCAAGTTTTCCCTAACTCAACACTTTACGATGATAACAAGGTACTGGAAGCCCTTTTAAATGGTGATGTTCAAATGGCAGCACCATCGCTGTCTAAATTTGAAAAATTCACTAAGAAATACCGCATTTTTGACCTTCCTTTCCTATTTGAAGACGTAGAAGCTGTTGACCGTTTCCAAAATTCAGAATCAGGTGAAAAGCTAAAGAACGCAATGAAACGTCGTGGCCTAAAAGGTCTGGCTTTCTGGCATAACGGCATGAAGCAAATGTCGGCAAACAAGCCATTACTTAACCCTGAAGATGCGAAAGATCTTAAGTTCCGTGTTCAAGCATCAGACGTATTGGTGGCTCAGTTTGAACAGCTAGGAGCGAACCCTCAGAAAATGTCATTCAAAGAAGTGTATGGCGGCCTACAAACTAAGGTTATCGACGGGCAAGAGAATACTTGGTCAAACATCTACGGTAAGAAATTCTTCGAAGTTCAAGACGGTGTAACAGAAACTAACCACGGTATTCTTGATTACCTAGTCGTAACGTCGAACGATTTCTGGAAAAACCTACCAGAAGATGTACGCACTCAATTAGGCACTATTGTGAAAGAAGTGTCTGCCACTCGTAATGCTGAGTCTTCGAAAGTTAACCTTGCAAACAAAAACAACATCATCGAAGCCGGTGGTGAAGTTCGCACGCTAACATCTGCTCAGCGTCAAGCCTGGGTAACAGCGCTTCAGCCAGTATGGAAGAAGTTTGAAAAAGACATCGGTTCAGATCTTATTGAAGCAGCATTAGCTTCGAATAAATAACACCGCTGAAAGGAGTGGTGTCTCCTCACCACCACTCCTTAAACAAAATTATAAGTATAAGCGGAGCCTTTATTTATGGAGTCCCCTCAAATGGAAAAGCAGTCCCTATTTTCCAAAGTCGGAAAAGTTACCGATGCGATTGAAGAGTCATTAATCGCATTTTTTCTTGGCGCAATGACGCTACTTACTTTTGCCAATGTTGTGTTTCGTTACGTGTTTAACGACAACATTCTTTGTTGTCGTTAAACACGTAACGA
>NZ_JAKJSW010000256.1:0-5424 GCF_050337375.1 Vibrio makurazakiensis
CAATGGTACGGTACTCATGATACGCCTCCTATTAGAGGTAAATGATTTAATGTGTTCTAGCGCGTTAAGCTTCCTGTACTAACTGATTCCAAAGCGAATAGATTTATAAACTAATCACTTTCTGAACTAATACTTACCTAGATCTGATAAAGGGTGATTTTCGTCTGACCAAAGACTATTAAATAAAGTATCGATCACCTTGTTATCTACTTCATACAAGGATTCAAAAATCCAGTTGGGCTCTCCACACTTATCAATTAACCTTGCTCGAACGCCCTCTCTAAACTCCCCCAAAACTGAGCTTCTCACTGCCAAGTTGAGTTCTAATCTAAAACAATCAGCCAACGATAGATCGTGATATAGCTTAATTTGACGAAATAGAATATGCGCCGTTATTGGGCTGCCACTCAGCATTGATTTTTGCGCATTTTCAAGCCATTGAGCCTGACTTTCATCACCATGACTCGCTTCGATATCAAGTAAACTTTGTCGGATAAGCGCTAAGTCATCTCCACGACATGCAAATTCAATTTGTGGTAAATAGGAAAGCATTTGGTGCTTGGGTTTATGTAAACTGGCTTCTGACTTAAAGCCTTCAAGTAAACCGCTAAGCACAGAATAATGGTCTTCTTCTGCTTGCCACTGAGTAGATTGAAGTTGAGTAAACAACTCCGATTGGTGACCTTCTAACACTAGATAATCCGCTAAGTGAAGTTCAACGGCATCACTGGCATTCAGCATTGCTCCTGTCATGCCTAAAAACATCCCTACGCCCGACTCTAGGCGATTGAGGAACCATGTCCCACCAACATCAGGAAACAATCCAATCGTCACTTCTGGCATAGCTAAACGAGATTTAGGCGTCACTACTTTGTGGCTAGCCCCCATGAAAAGTCCCATACCACCGCCCATGACAATACCTTCGCCCCAGGCCAATATAGGCTTCGTATAAGTGTGGATTAGATAGTCACATTGATATTCTAAGGAGAAGTATTCGGTACAAAATTTTCGGACTTTTGTATGGTGTTGTTCATTCATCACCTTATACATGGTTCTTACGTCACCACCCGCACAGAATGCTTTGCCACCGCTTCCCAGAAGTAACACGCAAACAACTTTTTCATCGTTTTGCCATAGGTTTAATTGTCGGTTTAGCTGTTCTAACATTTCATAAGTGAGCGCATTTAAAGACTCTGGATTATCCAGCGTCGCAAGTGCTATGTAGTGCTGACCATCATGGCAATTCAGCAGCTCAAAATTGACCTTCCCTGCCATATAGACTCCTGATTATTGGTTTTTCCAATTAGGCTTACGTTTCTGTAAGAAGGCATTTACGCCTTCAGTTTGGTCTTGAGTATCAAATAGCTTCACAAACAACTCACGCTCTTTGATTAGCCCTTGCTGTAAACTCGATGAGCGAGAGTTTTGAATAAGAGATTTACACGCCGTTACTGAAGAGGGAGATTGATTAGCAACGGACTCAGCTAAGATTAGAGCGGTATCAAGCGCTTGACCCTTAGGGACAATTTCTTCTATCAAGCGAATATTCAACGCTTGCTCTGGCTTAACTTGTTCACCACATAAGATGATGCGTTTAGCCCAACCTTCACCGACCAAAGCCGTTAGGTTTTGCGTGCCACCAGCACAAGGCAACAACCCCACCTTTGCTTCCGGAAGAGCCATCAATGCTTGTTGTTCTGCAATCCTAATATCACACGCCAGCGCTACTTCCAGGCCTCCGCCCATCGYATAGCCATTAATAGCGGCAATTGAAACGCCCCGAAATGCGGATAGAACTTCAAAGGCTTCAGAGAATGCTCTCGCCATATCAAACGCAACTGTTTTATCACCGTCAGCAAACAAGTTTAAGTCCGCACCGGCAGAGAAAAATTTATCGCCCTGACCGGTAATCACCAAAGCATAAACTTGCTTATTTTCGTTAAGCGACAACACCGTTTGCTTCAATGTATTAAGGCTACTTTCTGTCCATGTATTAGCTGGCGGGTTATCCATTGTCACAACAGCAGTATGACCTCGAATATCTAGCTGTATTTTCGACGCTTCAGAGCTTCCGACACTTTCAACATTGTCTGAACCAATAGAGGAAGTAGGCATTGCATGACTCCTTTTTCTAATAACGCTAAGTCGCTAGTAAACTATTTACTTATTTATTTACTATCGCCTATTGAACGACTCAAACGAGTAATTATCCTTTACAACAAGCTAGCTTCATTCGCGAGTAGACGACGCGCGATAATTAAACGCATAATTTCGTTCGTTCCTTCAAGAATTTGGTGTACGCGAACATCTCGGAAATAGCGTTCTAACGGATATTCTTTGATATATCCGTAGCCACCATAAATTTGTAATGCCTGATCACAAACACGGAATCCAACATCAGTAGCAAAGCGTTTAGCCATCGCGCAGTAAGCGGTAGCCTCCGGATCTTGGTTATCCAGTTTACTCGCGGCATAACGAACAAGTTGACGAGCGGCCACAAGCTCTGTTGCCATATCAGCTAACTTAAATTGTAGCGCTTGAAATTGGCCTAAGCTTTGTCCAAATTGTTTACGCTCTTGCATGTATTGCGTTGCTTGATTCAAAGCTTGTTGCGCAGTGCCAATTGAACAGGTCGCAATATTAATTCGCCCACCGTCCAGCCCTTTCATGGCAAACACGAAACCTTGCCCTTCCTCACCAAGTAGGTTGCTATCAGGGATAGCGACATTTTCAAAGGTAATCGCACGTGTAGGTTGGCTATTCCAGCCCATTTTTGGCTCTTTTCGACCATAACTGACCCCCTCAGAATTCGCAGGTACGACAAAAGCTGATACGCCTTTTGCGCCCTTGTCAGAGTCACTATTCCCTGTTCTTGCCATTACGACCAAAACATCTGTTTCGCCAGCCCCTGAGATAAATGTTTTTCCGCCGTTTAATACATATTGATCACCACGTTTTACAGCAGAAGTGGTAAGAGCGGCGGCGTCTGAGCCCGCATTAGGTTCAGTTAAACAATACGATCCTAACCACTCTCCGGTGATCAGTTTCTCGCAGTACTCAGCCTTGGCTTGATCAGTGGCAAAGCTAGCGATCATCCAACTCACCATATTGTGAATTGTCATAAACGCCGTTGTAGAGGTACAGCCCATGGCAAGCTGTTCAAAGACGATTGAAGAATCCAAGCGGCTCAAACCCAAACCGCCTTGCTCTTCCGGCGTATACAAACTGAGAAAGCCCAACTCACCCGCTTCTTGCAAAACGTCTTTAGGGAAGATTTGTTTTTCATCCCACTCAGCAGCCATAGGGCTGAGCTTATCTAATGCAAATTGATAAGCTGTTTCTGAAAAAGCCCTTTGATCTTCATTTAATTCAAAGTCCATATACCCTCCTATCGCCAAATAGCCCTAACTTTTTATCTCTACTTAATTTGAGTTTCTACTTAAGCTGAATGGTGAGATTAGGCCCGCTAGGGATATCATCATCAAACCAACGTGAGGTGACGGTTTTCGTTTCCGTATAAAAACGCACGGCTTGTTTTCCATAAGCATGTAAGTCGCCGTAAAAGCTTCCCCGCCAGCCTGTAAATGAGAAAAAAGGCAAAGGAACCGGTATAGGAACATTTATGCCAACCTGTCCTACCTGAATCTCGTTTTGGTATTTACGTGCAGCAGCGCCGTTTGCCGTGAAGATGGACGTACCATTCCCATAAGGGTTGGCGTTTATTAGCGCAATCGCATCTTCTAGCGTCTCAACTTCTAAACAGACTAAAACAGGACCAAATATTTCTTGTTGATAGATGGACATGTCAGTCGTCACGCCACTAAATAACGTGGGGCCTACCCAGTATCCCTTAGGGTAGTTATCAACTGAACACTGACTACCGTCCAATTCACATACGGCCCCTTGCGCTTTTCCTTCTTCGATCAAACGGATGACTCGCTCTTTGGCTTGCTGGCTAATCAAAGGTCCATAACCCGCATTTTCGTCGTCCCAAGCGCCTGGCTGAACTTTCTCCATCTCTACTTTTAAATCAGGGATCCACTGCTTAGTTCCGCCGACAAAAACAGCGACTGAAATCGCCATACAGCGTTGGCCCGCAGCTCCTACAGAGGCTCCGACTAAATTATTCACCACCTGTTCTTTATTGGCATCTGGCATAATCACCATATGGTTTTTTGCGCCAGCGAAAGCTTGAACACGCTTAAAATGCTGCGTGCCTTGTTGGTAAATGTATTGAGCAACAGGCACAGAACCAACGAACGAAATAGTCTTGATATCTGGATGAGACAACAAGTAATCCACTTGCTCTTTCCGACCGTGAAGAATTTGCAGCACGCCTTTCGGGGCTCCCGCCTGTTCAAATAGCTCAGCCATACGAATTGAAGTTAATGGGACTTGCTCGGACGGTTTCAAAATGAAGGTGTTGCCACTGGCTATTGCAATAGGAAACATCCATAGCGGGATCATAGCTGGGAAGTTAAAAGGCGTTATCCCACAACATACACCTAGTGGTTGAATGATTGAGTAAGTATCAATATCTGTCGCAACATTTTCGACCATTTCGCCCATCATGTTACTTGCGATATTTGCCGCTTGCTCGACGACTTCAATTCCTCGCCATACATCACCTTTTGCATCGGCTAGAGTTTTACCTGTTTCTTGGGAAAGTAATGTTGCTAAGTCATCATGGTGCTCTTTTAGTAAATGTTGGTATCTCAGCATTAACCGAGCACGTTCAGGCAGCGAGACCTGCTTCCACGTTTTAAACGTTTTAGTAGCATGATTAACCGCGTCTTCCATTTCTAATTCAGTCGAACACGGAAGTTTTGCGATGACTTGATTCGTCGCAGGGTTTGTCACATCGACCCATTCTTGGGTTGTAGATTGACGAAACTCACCACCAATAAATAAGGGAACGGACTTCATCATTACTCTTCCTTTTGTAATGCTCTTTCGAGCTATGCCAAAAAACCATGTAACTCTTCAACAGGTAACCACTAAACAAATAATTAAAACTACAACGGGATTTCTACTCCTACCGCTGTTGCTTCTCCGCCACCAATACACACCGCGGCGACACCACGCATAACTTTCTTATGCTGATTATCATTCGCAGCCYGAAGCTGCTTAAGGCTATGAATCAAGGTCACGAGAATACGAGCCCCACTCGCTCCAATCGGATGGCCAAGCGCACACGCTCCCCCCTTAATATTGACATTAGCAGCGTCTAACCCAAGTTGATGTACCGCGATCTGTGTAACAACCGCAAAGGCTTCATTAATCTCCCATAGATCGACCTCATCGACTGACCAATCAAGTTTAGAAAGCAGCTGCTCAATGGCAAAAACTGGGGCGAGTGTAAACTCTGAGGGTTTTCTTGCGTGGCTGGCGTGAGCTTTCAAAATAGCCAAAGGTTTAAGCCCT
>NZ_JAKJSW010000257.1:0-5373 GCF_050337375.1 Vibrio makurazakiensis
GTCTTAATGTCTTCTATCTTAATGTCATTTTGAGACACTAGGCAGTGTTCGATTGGCTGAGTTAACTCGCCAACAATGTAAAGAGTGGTGTGCTGAAGTAAGTCGTACACTTCATTAATTGAACCTGAGCTGGTGTTCTCTATAGGTAATACACCGTAATCAGCGTGGCCTGATTCGACTGTATTGGCGACCTCTTTGAAATGGTCACAGTTCAGCTCGATTAGCTCTGTATTTTTACGACTGAAGTATTCACGGCTGGCTAAATGAGAGTATGAACCCTTAGAACCAAGAAATGCAACGCGAGCCAATGGCTTACGGCTTTGTGGATTCGCTAGGTTCTGTAAGTAGGATTGTTGCAGCAATACCGAGTCTTCAATAATGGTGTGAAAGAGCTTTGTTATGTACTGGGCATCCAGATCGTATTTGTCTTTACCATTATTAATAAGCTTAACAAGCAATTGTTGCTCACGTGCAGCATCACGCACTGGCTTTGAGGTTTCAACTTTGCTTTTTGCAACTTCAATACTGAGCTTTCGACGCTCTGAAAATAAGCTGAGTAGTTGATCATCGAGTTCGTTTAAACGAAGGCGAATTTCATCGAGAGAAATGTGGCGGTCAGTCATGAATGTTTCCTTATAAAAAAGCCTCCCTTTCTTGGGAGGCTTTCTGTTCGTTTTTGACTTGTTTTTCTAAAACGACTTAGCCTCCGGTTTACGGAAGAAAAAAGAAGTCAAAAATAAACAGATGAGTCGTGTGCATAAAAAGTGGTTGTTTTATGAATGTTTAAACACAATAAGCAAGCTAGGGTAGAGCGTCAAGCAAAAAAATAGCGCCAGTTAGGCGCTATCTTTTGAATCTATTCTTAGGGGTTAATCAACTTCAGCTTCAAGCTCTTCAATTTCTGGTTTTTCTGCTCGACGAGCTTCTGGTTTATGGCGAAGTTTATTCAGTTGGCGTTCCAGTTTTTGCTCAACTTCGTTGACAGCTGTGTATAGGTCATCGTGAATTGATGAAGCTACTAGTTTTCCTTTTGGTACCGTAATAACAGCTTCAAACTTTTTCTTTTTATTTGGTTCTTCGCTAAAACTTGCTTGGCAGCCAATGATGTCTACTTGCCATTTCTCTAGCTTTTTAAATTTGCTTT
This sequence comes from Vibrio makurazakiensis, assembly GCF_050337375.1. Classification (NCBI taxonomy): domain Bacteria; kingdom Pseudomonadati; phylum Pseudomonadota; class Gammaproteobacteria; order Vibrionales; family Vibrionaceae; genus Vibrio; species Vibrio makurazakiensis. Next base: position 1,145 of record NZ_JAKJSW010000257.1, read on the forward strand.
CTATGTGCTCACGGATAGCAGAGGTGATTTCAATATTTTTACCAGTGATATTCATTTTCATAGATTTTTTCCTCTGTGGTATCCCTTATGGGTTAACTCCAGATTACGTTTTTACCGATCAAATGATGTGATCTGCATCACTTTTTTTGTTCGTGGTATTAGTATTGAAATCAAATGTGATCTTCCGCAAACCTTTGTTCTTTTATTGGTAAAATCGCTTGAACTCAACCCCGAAAAGTCTAGATTGTAGGTAAGGATACGCTAAAAATTATTGTGGTTTTTAGGGAGGCTTTACAGCCTAACAAATTCGGTGGTTAACTTTTGAACATCAAAGGTTTACAACTACGATCACGATTTAAAATCCAATGACATTAAAAAAGCCGCTTAAGTTTTCTTAGGCGGCTTTTTTGTTYCTGGGCTAGGTAAATGACAGCGCAATAAAGTTACCGAGGAAACTGACTCACGGTTAATTTATTTTCAGGTATAACCAAGGCGTTCCCTTCATTTCTTATTGCTTGAATCGCTGCTAGCTGTTTGTAGATGACGTAATAGCGGTTTATGTTCGCAACATAGGTCACAGGCTCTCTGCTCACGTATTTTCGCGTGATGATTTCAACGTTCCTAAACCATACATTTGGGTTGTAGCCTTTCTTTCTTGCAAGGTTACGCATTTTTCTTATTTTTGCCGGGCCTGCGTTATAGGCGGCTAATGTAAAATAAATTTGGTCATCTGGACTAATCGAATCATMGTTGAAGTAGCGATCTTTAATGAAACGCATGTATTTAACGCCAGCATGAATATTGTTATCGACTTTGTGAATATTTCGGATATTCACATTTTTGTCCTTGGCTGTGCTTGGTAGCACCTGCATAACGCCAATAGCGCCTTTGTGGGATACTCGGCTTTGATCTAACCCTGATTCTTGAAATCCTTGTGCAGACATCATGAGGGGATCAAATTCGTATTTACTCGAATATTTTTGAAACACCTCAGCTAGATTTGCAACGCGGTCTACTTTCTTTGGGTTAAGAACGCGACTAAGCCAGCGCGTATTATCTATGTATTTTTGGTAGATAACATTGCCGAGTAATGTACCTGTCCGTGCTTTTTTGACGTACTTATTTATCTCGGACTTCAATTTCGGGCTGTCTTGTCTTAATGCCCAAGCAATTTGACTGTTTTCTCGTAATGGGAGTTCGTTATGTATCTGAATATTGTCCATTACGTTAAGCCACAGCTTGGCTTTATGGCTATCCAATATAGTGCTGTGAATATAGCCCTGATTGACCAGTTCAATGAGCTCATAATCCTGCAGGGACTCTTCAATGAAATGAACATAAACGGGAGGTAACTCTTTGGCATTGAGTTCTTGGTTTACGAGTTGAATACTCTCAAAGTAACTTGAGCTTGCTCTTACCCATACTTCTTTCCCGCTAAGTTGGTCGACTGAGGTGATGTTTTCAGTGTCCTTACCAGTAATGATGAGCTCTTTGCCGTTTTTGATCATCGGGTCAGCGAAGTCGACCGTTTTTAGGCGCTTTTTGGTAACGGTTAAATTTGCAACGGCAATATCGCCATACCCTGATTGTAAAGAGGGCAGTAAGTCGTCGCGTTGAACGGGAATAATTTGTACATTAATAAATGGACTGGTTTTTTTGAGGTTTTTCTCAAAGTGGTAAAGCATTTCAGCAATAATACCTTTAGGTTTACCATCTTCAATAAAGTAGAACCCTAGATCTGCTGAAACAAGTACCCTGACTGTTCCTTTCTTTTTGAGTACATCGAAATCACCCATATATGGGTCATTGCTTAAGGGGGATAGCTCTAATGCATTGGAAATTGGAGCGAAAACCAGAATCCAAATAAGTAATAATAGCCTGATCACATCCACACTCCATGTTGACGTTTTGTTAAGACTTATATTCTCAACATACCGTTTAATGTTCTATTCATCAAGTTTGTGGAATGCAGCGCACAAAAAAACGCACTAACAAGTAGTGCGTTTATCAATTTGTAGAGCTTTATTTTTTATTCAGAGTTTACAGCGGATTTAATTCGATGAGTTTCTCTGTGCGTTTTATCGCGTCTTCAAGCCCTAATTGCTTATAAGCTTCTAACTGGATCTCTAATGATTCGCGAGCTGCGACTGTATCAGGAAATGTCTTTTGCAGTTCCTGAGAACGGTTAATTGCTGCTATCCACGCTTCACGACGCAAGTAAAAATCCGCTGTGGCTAAGTCATAATTAGCTAAACGATTCTTAAGAGAATACATGCGCTTTTGAGAGTCTTCAGCATAGGGGCTATTAGGGTAGCGTTCGAGAAGCTTCTTAAAGTCAGAAAATGCGAGCTTTACAGGTTCAGGATCTCGGTCGCTGCGATCGATATTAAAAATATCGTGCATGAAATTTCGATCTTGTGCCATATGCGTTAGTCCACGCATATAAAGTACCCAGTCCAGTTTTTCATGGGTTGGGTTAAGTCGAGTAAAGCGAGAAATCGTAGCTAAGCCTAACGCTAAATCATCATTTTTATAGTAAGCATAGATAAGGTCTAGCTGTACTTGTTCAGAGTAAGCGCCAAATGGGTAGCGTGAATCTAATGCTTCCAGCTGCTCAATAGCCGTTAACCAGCTACCACTTTGCAGTGCCATTTGAGCTTCCGAATACAAAGCGGACGCTGGAACGTCAGGTACAATTTCGTCACTGCTTGAACAGCCAACCAACAGTGTTAATGCTAATAGACCCGATAAAGTAAGGTGTTTCATGTCAGGCGTCGATTCCTTGAATTTAAATATTTCGTAAGCTTCCGTTACTTTCTAACCAGTAACAGATACAATGATGCAATTATTCTATTTTATCCATAGTAATGGGTATTAGTCTCACGGTTTTTAAAAAAGTTCGATATGGCTCAGCAGATAACATTAACAGACACAGTAAAAAGCAGCCAGTTAGGTCAACGTTTAGACCAAGCTGTCGCTGAACTATTTACCGATTTTTCTCGCTCTCGTATTAAAGAGTGGCTACTTAACGGCAAAATCCAAGTGGATGGCGAAGTTATCACTAAACCGCGCGTGAAAGTTATGGGCGGCGAAGAGATTACCTTACAAGCTGAACTTGAAGATGAAGAGCGTTGGGAAGCACAAGATATTCCTCTAGACATTGTTTATGAAGATGATGATTTATTGGTTATCAACAAGCCTCGCGATTTCGTTGTACACCCAGGAGCAGGTACGCCGGATGGAACCGTGCTAAACGCGTTACTGCACCATTACCCACAAATCGCTGAAGTACCTCGTGCTGGTATTGTTCACCGTCTTGATAAAGACACAACCGGTCTTATGGTTGTTGCTAAAACGGTTCCAGCTCAGACTCGTCTTGTACGAGCGTTGGCTAAGCGTCGTATTACTCGTGAATACGAAGCTATTGCTATTGGTAAAATGACAGCTGGTGGTGTGGTAGAGAAAGGCATTAGCCGTCATGCGACTAAGCGTACATTGATGGCAGTAAATGAAGTTGGTAAGCCTGCGGTAACTCACTACCGTGTAGCTGAGCACTTCCGCGAACATACTCGTATTCGTTTACGTCTAGAGACTGGCCGTACTCACCAAATCCGTGTTCATATGTCATATCTTCAGCACCCGCTGCTAGGTGATATTGCATACGGTGGTCGTGCACGCATTCCAAAAGGTGCATCTGAAGAGCTTACGACAATGATTCGTTCTTTCGATCGCCAAGCACTACACGCAGTTATGCTTAAATTTGTTCACCCTACAACGGGTGAAGAAGTTGAGTTCCACGCACCAGTACCGAACGATATGATCGTGATGGCTGAAGCGTTGCGTGTTGATGCTCGTGATAATAAAGAAGACGACATTTAATGACTATGATTGTCCCTAATTGGAAAGCGCCATCTCGGGTAAAAGCGTTTGCTTCAACTCGAGTGGGTGGGTTTTCTAAAAATGAATACCAAGGGCTAAACCTTGGCACTCATGTTGGGGATGATTCTTCTCTTGTTCAGAAAAACAGAGAATGGTTACAACAAGCTTCTAGTATGCCAAACTCACCTGTTTGGCTTAATCAAACGCACTCCGTCGATGTTGTTGAAGTTTATACTTCGACTAATCAAGTGTTGAATGCAGATGGTGTATTCACAGCTCAGACGGGGGTTGTTTGTTCTGCTATGACAGCAGACTGTTTACCTGTACTACTGACGAATGTACAAGGTACG
>NZ_JAKJSW010000258.1:0-5357 GCF_050337375.1 Vibrio makurazakiensis
ACGTATAAGGTTCGGTCTGGGGTGATCGGCGCTGTTTGCTTGTTAATGGTTATTTCTTTTTTTTGTAATGTTTTATTTATTAACAGTGAGCCAGAGTTTACTTTCTATTCACCTATTACTCGTTTTTGGGAACTGGCTATTGGCGCATTTTTAGCTGTAATTATAAATTGCAAATCAGAGTCGAACTTATTGCGTATTGCAAAAAACGTAACTAGTTGGATTAGTAAGAGCAAAGTACGAAGTGATATCTGTTCGCTTTTTGGAAGCGCTCTTTTAATACTTGCCGTTTTAATTACTAGTAAAAGTGAACAGTTCCCAGGATGGTATGCTCTCCTACCGACATTTGGAACATTTCTTATTATTTTAGCTGGTCCGCACGCAAATGTTAACAAGTACCTCCTTTCATCAAAACTTATGGTATGGATTGGACTTGTTAGTTTTCCACTATATTTGTGGCACTGGCCTGTTTTTGTTTTTGCGAAAGCTCACCTTGGGCAAGTTTTAAATACTGAAATCCAACTAATACTTGTGATTGTTAGTTTTATTCTTGCATTTATAACTTTCCGATTTGTTGAAAGGCCTTTACGTTTTAGCTCTTCTAAAAGAAACACTGCTTTTACACTGCTAACCATTATCGCATGTATTTCGTTAGTTTCCGTATATGTATTTAATAAAAAAGGTCTAGCAAGCAGGTTTCCACCAGTGGTACAAAATATTATTAATCATACMGATGTAGATGCAACAATACATTGGAGGGTCGGAACCTGTCACTTATTACCAAAGCAAGATTATAACAGTTTTTCTGCATGCGAATCAGAACCTAAAGATAGTAGTGGAAAACCGACTTTATTAGTATGGGGGGACTCTCATGCTGCTCACTTATATCCAGGACTATTTATAAGTCTATCGGAAAGGTACAGAATAATTCAGAAGACAGCGTCAACTTGTCCACCAATTTTTCATATGGATATCCCGGTTAGTCCAAATTGCGGGGGGGTTAATGACGAGATGCGTAAATTTATAATTAACGAACGGCCTGATAGAATAATGCTAGCAGCAGCATGGGATGTTTATGATTGGAATCAGTTATCTTCTACTATAGAGTGGCTTAAAGAAATTGAAATACGTCATATTGACCTTGTTGGTCCTGTGCCTAGATGGCTAGATTCATTACCAAGGCAATTACTAGTTTACTTTATGAGTAATGGACAGAAACAAATTCCAGTTCGTATGAAAAATGGGTTAAAGCCGTATGTAATGAGTTTGGACCATGATATGTCGCAGTTTGCTAAAGAGCATAATATAAATTATCTATCTCCGACCCAAATATTATGTAACTCAGATGGGTGTTTGACTCGTGTAGGAAAAGAAAACATGTCAATAACAGCGTTTGACAGCTCTCATTTAACGGAAGATGGTGCGAAGTATGTAGCTTCACAATTCAACTTAACAAACTAATCGCTCTCTTTGGAGCAAAATTATTGAAGAATAAATGATGGATAGAATAAGAATGAGCACTTTTACGTCTGAAGAAAAAGAACAAGATCCGATTGATCTTACAATTGTGATTCCTTGCTTAAATGAGGCTGAGAATATAGTAGGGATTTTAGATAGTGTTGCTAACGCATTAGTAGGTCAGAAATTTTCTTCTGAAGTAATCGTCGTAGATGATGAGAGTGATGATGAAACTTTAACGCTCGCTAATCAATGGGCTATTACTCATAAGAAAGAACTGCCTGTAAGGGTGATTTCGCGTTCTCTAAAGCGGAGAGGTTATGGTGCGGTAGTACGCTATGGTGCTGCGCACGGTTCTGGGCGCTATTGTATTTTTGTTTCTGCCGATATGGTTGACCCTATCCACCTCATACCACAATTGTATGAAGAAATGGAAAAAGGAGCTGTTTTAGCTCAGTGTTCGAGGTATTTAAATGCTGGTGATGATCATACAATTCCTTTTAAATATCAGTTTTTTCAATTTTTCTTTCGTAGAGGCGTACGAGTTGCTTTAGGTGAATATATTCCAGATTCAACTTATGCCTTTAAAATGTTCAGACGACGAGAAACACTCGGCGTAGGACTGAGCCAAAATCGATTCAGTATAAGTCCTGAGATAACCTTCAAGTCGATATTAATGGGAGGAGAGGTGAAGTATATTCCTGGGGCCCAAGGGACACGAGCGTTTGGTGTTTCAAAATTTATATTTAGGAAAGAAGGCTTTGGCTATACATACTGTCTTATCAGAGCTCTTCTACATAGAATGAAATTGATTTATTGGTTTTGATAAGGCTCATAGAATCAAAAGTTAGGGGGCTGATACCTCCTAATTTCATTCCGTTATAAATTTACTAATTAGTGATTTAAATGATATACCAAGCCATTAAAATAAATAATTATAAAACACTAGTTGAAGGTGTGTTTTTTTCTGCAATATTGATTCTCATGGTCTTTCCTGATGTTATTTTTAATGAAGGTAGTTTGAGAATAACGGATCAGATATTCGGATATAAAGTAAGCTCTCTAATAGAATTTGCACGAACAACTGGTTGGTGGGGAGGTTACCACGATAACGGAGGTGCTTCTTTCCAAGCTGAACCTATGATGGAATTTATGCTGCATTCTATCTCAGAGGGGCAGTCTCCTTATTGGAACCCCTATTCATCTGGTGGTGCTTTAGGGCCAGAAACTTTAGTTGATCAAAAATTCTCACTTTTGACAATTTTATATGCGATATTAGGAGGAGGCAGCTTGATATATAATATAATATCAATGCTAGTTTACTTTTTTTCATTGCTATTTATGTATTTAATCGTGAGAAGCGTCCTAAAGTTTTCAATTTTATCTTCGGTTGCTGGTTGTGTATTCTTTCTGTTAAATGGATTCTCTGTTGCAAATATGGGGTCAAATATAATACAAAGTTACTTTTATATTCCCATGTGTATCTATTTTTCTTTTATTTTGTTTGAACGCTTTACAAGCGTAAGAGTCGTTGCTGTTATTTTGTCTTTTGCTATATTACTGTCCTGTACATTTATGCCAACGACAATTACTTCTTTTTTGTCCATTTATACGATTATTATTGGTTTTTTGTTTTCTAGGCTATATAAGTCTGATGGGTGGAGGGGCGTCTTTAAGTATCTTTTACAGCATGTTTTTTTAGTTGTACTTTCCGTTTTATTAGTATCATTTATCTATTTTCCAATATTCGAAAATATATCTAGCTCAGGTACTATTTCAGATTATTCAAAGAGGATTTTCTTCCCTTTATATTTCCCAAACGCCATCTCCTCATTTTTCTCTCCATCTCATTTCTTTGAATCATATAATGCAATGGAGCCAGGAGCCTTGTACTGGATTGGTTCGAGGAGCTTTCCTGGGAATACTGTCTATCATTTGGGTATTGTCGGGATTTCTTTGTTAAGTTGTGCTTTCCTAGTTAAAGGAAACAAGTATAACTATCTTGTACTATTTAGTCTTATTACCATTCTACTAGTTTTATGTAGGATGTTTGATGCACCTTTTATTGGTTCTGTTGTATCTAAACTTCCTATTATTGGTTCGCTAGGTGCTCACTATTGGTGGCCAGCTATAATAGTACCGAGTACATTTCTTATTGTTGTTGGCGTCGAAAATTTGAAATCTGGTACAGCTAAAGTAATCCCAGTAATCGCTACTTCTTTATTAGGAATTGCGGGGCTGTCTTATGTTTATAATATGTACGGACTTCAGGAGCCAAATGTTAATTTTAAATTGATGTCCCTTTATATTATTGCATTTCTGTTTGTTTTTTCTATTTTGTTAATTACTCTAATTAAACTGGAAAAATTAAAAAGTCACTCTCATTTATTATTGTTGGTTTTAGTTGTCGGGCTGTTTGTTGAGCTATTTTATTCTAGTAAGATGATGCGTCTGCAAAGAAATGACTATTTTGTAAACCCACCACATGAAATAACTTTTTTGAAGACTAATGCTAAATATTATAGAACAATGAACTTTGGACAAACTGGGTTAAGACCGGAGTTAGGTTCGGCATTTCAGATCCAAGAAATTACATCTATGAACCAAGGGGTATTACCTGAATTTCTTGATTATTATTACTCAACTATTGACTTGGAGATACCACAACGATTTGGTTACCACTCAACAATGATGCCAGATGGTGCATTTCCCACAACGTTGTTGATTAAAGATACACCTGAACTCAATAAGATTAATCTGGACAAGCTTAGCTTACTTGGAGTTAAGTACATTACTATCCCTGCACATTACAGTAACTATGCATCTTACTTTGATAATATTGGATATAGGAAAGTGTTTGATTCACCCACGTCTTTCATTTTTGAGAATACGAATGTCTTGCCTCGAGCATTTATTATTGAACCTCGATATTTGAGTGAAAATCAGAGCCTTCGGTCCGGGTATGAAAGCGCTTTGAACGAGGTAAAAATTGATAAATATGAAAATACAAAAGTAAATCTATCGGGTTACTCTGAAAATGGAGGAGTGGTTGTTTTAACCGATAACTTCCATGAAAATTGGAATGTGACCCTGAATGGAATGCAAGTCGGTATTTCTAAGGTCGAAGGGTTATTTCGTGGCGTGTTAGTTTCTAAGGGTGAATTTGAGATAAAAATGTCATACGAGCCTAAGACTTTAATCGTGTCAAAAGTAACAAGTTTATTAGTTCTAATAGCTCTATTTACTTTGCTTATATTTAGAAATCGTGTAGATACTTACCTAAGTAAAAGAGAATTTGGTGTTTCATATGTCGATTAGTAAAAGCTTTAACAAGCAAAAAATAAAACTACTGATTAAATTGTGTATCGCTGCTTCGGCTATCTACTTTTTATTTAATAGTGGGAGTCTGGATTTTTACTCCATTGTTATTGTTTTTGATTACCCTCATCTTTTTTTTCTTTCTCTAGTTTGCCTTTTTCTCGGGATTTGTCTAAGTGGTATACGGTGGTGGGTATTACTTGGAGTAACCGAAAATAATATTTCAATACGAACTGTACTGAGTATTCAGCTAATGGGAAGTTTTTTTTCTTCCTGGCTGCCAGGAGCGGCTGGCGGAGATGCTATAAAAGGGGTTTTGTTGTTTAAATTACTAGACTCTAGGCGCTCAACAGCCCTTGCCTCGATTGCTATTGATCGACTATTTGCAGTTTTTGGCCTATTTTCAATTGCGCTATGTGCGTCTTTATTTCTTAACGAATCTGATTCCAAGAACGATGTATTGGAGTTTTATTTTGATGTACTTAGTTGGGGAGCGATAGCTGGTGTGCTTCTCGTTTTTTTTGCCATGGTTCTTTTTTGGTCAGTAAGGCGCTTTTCCCTACATGCATTACTTCCAATTGCAA
>NZ_JAKJSW010000259.1:0-5325 GCF_050337375.1 Vibrio makurazakiensis
AGGCAAGTGAGATAACTATTGATAACTTTTTCACGATCACTCCTTTGAAAGTGTCCAAGGCTAAGTGTTCTGATTCAGACGGCTACTGACTAAACTCGCAACCATGATCGCTAAGTAGAAACTGCCTAAAATTGACTCTATAAACACAAAAAAACGGGGGATTGAAAGTGAAGGAGAAATGTCTCCATAGCCAACAGTCGTTAAGGTAATAAAGCTAAAATAGATGACTTCAAATAGGTTTTCAGTCCAAGGTTTAGCTTCGATTCCATTAAACGCTGTTGGAAAGATCTCAATTTGGATCAAGTAGATAATTGACCAAGACATCCCGAACAATAAGTAGATACAAATTGATCCTATGATCTGATTTCGACTTACATAGTCCGTTAACATAACCTGCTTTAATGCCGTAACTGTATGCGATAAAAAGAAAAACAGAATAGCGCTAAGAGTGACAATTGATAGGTCATAGCCTTCTAAAAAAGAGAAGCCTCCTGATACAGCAGCAAGACTCAATAGAAAGCCATACCAACTCCGATAGAAAGTTTGTTTTCTATTTACGCCCACAATAGAAAAAGCCAAGCAAATAATGATGAAAGCCAAAATCATCTTTTGGCCTTCTTCAAACAATTGCTGCACTACCGCACTAGAAAATAGCAGCCCCAGCAGTGCAAAAAACAGAAAGTAAAAATTGTCATCCTTAGACACTTTTTTCATTATTTCTTACCTTCTGCCTCACTATCTAGCCATACAGTAAACAGTTGGTAGGTCAAACTTAGTACCACAGCGCCAACAAACAAACCGACAATGCCTGACATAGCCATACCGCCTAACGCGCCAAGCAATATGACCATCATTGGAATATCTGAACCACGGCTCAATAGCATAGGTTTAAGAATTGCGTCACTACCACTCACTAAAATACACCACACAAGGAAGATCACTGCGGTCGTTGTSGTATCCACTGTAAATACATATATAATCACCGGTAATAGTGCCAAGATAGGTGGTAATTGAATGATTGCGACAAGCAACACCAACAGCATCCATAGCCCGATGGCAGGTACATCTGCGAAGAACATACCTATTCCAGACATAACCGACTGGATTAGTGCAACACCAATAACACCTTGAACAACGCTACGAACGGTCGTTTTAGAAAGCGAAGTCAGAGCCTCTCCATGTTCACCGGTCAGTCTATTAGTCACTAGTACAAAAGCGCGCTCGCACTTATCTGCACTCGCCATAAAGACTCCAGCAATGATTGTAGAAATAATAAACTGGATGAAACCGCCACCAAGCGAACCCACAACACCAGCAACTTTAGTGACTATCGACTTAACTTCTTCGCCGTATTTCAGCAAAACACTTTCAAGGTTAGATGAAAGCTGAAGGCCAAAAGCATAAGCCTTATCACCAATCAGTGGCCATTCTTTCATTCCAACATCCGGTTTAGGGATCGTCACGGTTCCATCTTGGATGCCTACAAGTAATTCCGATCCGCTGGTGTAAAGCCCCGTAGAAATAGCGATCAAAGGCACCAATAATAAAAGCACACCGATAAAGGCAAGCCCTCCACTAGCTTTTCCTATCCCAATACCAAACTTATTACTCGCCCATTGCGCTACCGGATACGACGCTGTCGCAATAATTCCGCCCCAGACCACCAGCAAAATAAAAGGCTGCAATATCGAAAAGCACCAGTAAATGAGGATCGCTATTGCACCAATTTTGATGAACGCATCAATCGCTTGCTTGGAGAAGTTGTTTTCTAAATTCATAAACATTCCTTGTTATTCGATACACGCTACGGCTGTATCTTCAAAAACTTCCAGTTTCGTGTTTCCAAAAAGAAGGAAACGACGATCATATAAACCCCAATCAAGAACAGTTGGAATATACGGATGAACATGTTGTTGTCTATGTCACCAGAACTCATTAGCGTACTGCCTAACAAAACCAACACCGTACTAAAAGCTGTCGCATAAATAGGTGCCTTTTCTGGTTTCGTGTAGATTTGAGTCGCCATAATAATTGCGACAAAAGAGATAAATAAGGTGTAGAACAGTATGTTAGGTACGATGCTCAATACCACAAAAACACCGATAGCTAACAGGCCACCAATACTATTACTTATGATTAAAAAAGCGCTGAGCTTGATTGATTTCTCACCAGTTATCATTAATGACAGCAAAGCAATAAACATCATGGTTAAGAGCGCTTCAGATATCTGAAAAATGAAGAAAAAACAGACCACAGGAAATGAGATGATCATTGCCCGAAAAGCGGCATACCACCGTTGTTGTTTTGACAATGGTGAAGGTTGGTAGCCCTTAAATGTCACTTGTGACTCAGGTAAATAAAGGTGAACCAAAGCAAAAATCACCACCGCGACAACGCCGGAGCTCGCCAGCCCCGTAGCCAAAAACACCGAAATACCAGGATTAGATATCGCCATAAATGGCAACATTAGCACCGCGATGATCAATATTGTCGCAAACAAATTCCATTTGGGGTCGGTGAAGAGGTAGTACCCCCACAGCATCATCAAACCCACTAGAATTAATATCGGGATCGGGTACTGGGTAATACCATTTGAGAGCAGCAGCCCAAGTACCATTGTCGCCACCATAGCGATGGTAAGCTCATAAATGGTTTCTTTGTTCAGTTCAGGCTTATCAATTAAGAACTTCGCAACAAACACTGGAGCTACAAACGCTAACGGCCAGTTTATCCACGCAGCCAGAAATACTGCCAAACCAACTCCCACGGTATACCGTAGGATCTTAGTTTGAATTCGAGGATCCTCGATTAAATTAGCGGACATAAGACATGAAGCTCACGAAACGAATCCACAGCTTACCGATGCTGTTGAAAATAAAATTGTCACCACTGTAAACAATCACGTCGGCCTGGCCACCAATACGCAGTAAACCGGTGGTTTGGGCGTGATCAAACTCGATCGCAATTGGCAGCATTTGCGTTTGACGTAACCAACCTGTTTGATTGTTTGCCTGAGCCAGCTTACCCGCCTGATTGTCTTGCCCCCAATCAACACCCCAGTCCACGCTAGTGACTGTCCCTTTGATGACCTTACCCGGGGCAAAATCAAGAGCAACTTCTACTTCATCACCCGCTTTAATATTTCCTAGGCTGTTTTCTCTGAAGTAGGCTTCAATCCAAATACTTTCTGTTGATACGAAAGTCATCATAGGTTGACCTGCTGACGCATAAAAACCTTCAGACAAACTAAAATTTGATACGCCCCCTACTGTCGGAGCTCTGATTACGGTTCTTTCCAAATTAATTTGTGCTTGCTCAAGTGCCAATAGAGCCGCTTTAATTTGGCTATTTTCTTCACCATCGGCACCAAGTTGGCGTTTGGATTTTTCTAGGTCGGCTTGTGCATTAATCACATTAGCTCGTGCGGTCGCTAAAGATGCTCGCGCTTTATCTGCATCAGATTGAGAAACGACGCCCCTTTCTGCCATTTCTAAAATACGGCTTGATTGAAGTTTTACATTCTCCAACTCTACATTTGCACTGGTTAGTCGAGCTTGAGAAGACGCGATCACAGCGGTTTGTGCGCCTACATTTTGTCCTGCTATTTCAAGATCCTGTTCAGCCTGTTTCACGGCAATCTCATAGTCGACAGGGTTCAACTTCGCAAGTACATCCCCTTCAGCAACGGGTTGGTTTGGTTGAACTAAAATGTCTAGCACTTGACCTGAAACTTGCGGTTTGATCGGTACCACATAACCTTTAACTCTAGCGTTGTCGGTAGAAGGGATAATTCTGTCGGAAATGATACTGAACAGCAGCAAAACAGCGACTGATATGAGTAGATAATTGGTGATTTTTCTTACTTTATTTGCTTTTTCTGGTGAAGAGTTCTCTTTCACACTCGTTTCATCTGGTTGGGAAGTTTCTTGCTTTTCGCTCATATATTTACCTACTGCGTAATCGTCCTGTTTACTAACTATATTTATAGCCTGTTTCTTGAGAAAATCTATTAATATTTCTGTAAAACCTTTTATTATTTAGTACTTTATTTATATCGATCTTTGTTCCCCACCACATACCATTCAAAACAAAATATGTATACCCTGTCGCACTTTCACAAAGAAACTCAACTATTTCAGATATTGGATAAATAAAGTTACCATTTTACGCCAAAATGATTATGCTTATTTAAGTTAGATTTAGAAAAAGGAGTTTCTTTGTCGAATCCATTATCAAAGCCATTACCCATGATCCGTACTGGGTATACTAAAATCATCATCGAAGTATTTTCTAGCTATGGGCTCGACGTTCACGAGCTATTAAAGGATTCAGGCCTTCCACCAGATCTCTTCGCGACCAACAAAGACTATTTACCTGTTGAACCAGTAAAACGCCTAGTATATTTATTATCAACTCAGGTTGGGGTGAATAACTTTAGTGAGCAACTGCGTCTCGCTTTTCGTCAACGAATTATTCCCCAGATTCTTTCAAGGTTTGAATCTGCAACGACGGTAAAAGAAGCACTCAACTTGGCAAATGAAGTGTTTGCTAATGATTCTCCGGGGAGCCGTATCACATTTGAAACTGAGTACAACAGACACTGGTTTTGTAGAACGGTACCATACGAAAACACCCCTTACTTTATTTGGGGCGAAGTATTTGCAGTATTGTATGTTATTGAATTAATACAGGCTCTTACTCAATCGGAGTGGTTCCCTCAACAACTGAAAATTCAGCATATGAACGATGAGGTGATTCGTTCAGCTTTAAATAACAAAACTCAATTGTTTATAGGACAGCATCAAACCGCCTTACTCGTCGATGAAGAAACACTAAACAAACCTATAAAACTGTCTTCTGCTAACACCCAAACTATAGAGCCTATCGTCGAATGGCACAGTAGTTTTAGTGACAGTGTTTTCACTGCATTGCTGCCTTATGTTCGCGAGCATTCCTTAACGGTCGAGCAAGCCGCAAAGCTATTTAAAATGACGTCTCGTACTTTTCAGCGTCGTTTAAAAGAGGAGCGCACGTCGTTTAGACAACTCAAAGAAAGCCTCACTCTTTCAGTTTCCTGTGAATTAATGGAAGAAGGTCACTCCCTGACCTATATCTCTAATCAGCTTGGTTATAACAATATTTCTCATTTCTCTAGAGCTTTTAAAAAAATTACAGGGCTAACACCCAAAGCATATAGAAAGTCAATTTTAGGAGTTCTTGAAGCAGAGTAACTCTATTCATCTTTTCAATTAAAAGTGATTTATCGTTACGTTATAGAGTGAGTTCAAACATTTTACTGTAAAGCATACTCGCTAAGTCAATATG
>NZ_JAKJSW010000260.1:0-5273 GCF_050337375.1 Vibrio makurazakiensis
AAAGTACCCGGGCTATTTTTGAGCTGAAAAAGTTGGCCTCTGTAATAATTACCATCAAAGACCCATTCGAGAAACGGGTCTTTAGTAGTTAGAGAAAAGTCATCAGGTAAAGAAATATCTTGAGAGCTGTATATCAATTGATTTTTAGAAATAAGCCAGAGTTTTGTTTCGCCAGATGAAAAGAAACTGCCAAACTTATCGATGAAGTCGCCTTCAAGACGCAATTTATCTATCGTTTCGAACTTTTGAGTTAAAATATAATGATCTTGCTGGTAGAAATGACGGTCTACGGTAAAAAACATCACCACTCCGACACTACATAATACCAATGATGAAACAAGGAAATAAGAGAAATTGAGACGATTAGCTATAGAGTTTAACCAGGTTATTCTATGCATGTTCATCATCCAAGACATAGCCCATACCACGGATAGTATGAATTAACTTGGGCTCAAAACCATTATCCATTTTAGAACGTAACCGTTTTACTGCGACATCAATAACATTTGTATCACTGTCAAAGTTAATATCCCAAACAGAAGAAGCTATTTGAGAGCGAGACATAACCTCTCCTCGCCTTTGCATAAAAAGTTCCAACAAAAGGAATTCCTTTGCAGTTAGACTGATTACATTACCATCTCGGGTTACTCTTCTTCGAACAAGATCAAGAGAAAGGTTAGAAATACTTAAAGTCGTTGATGACTCGATTGGGGTCACCTTCTTGAGCGCATTACGAACACGAGCAAGAAGTTCGACAAAAGCAAATGGCTTAACGAGATAATCATCAGCTCCTAGTTCCAGTCCTTTCACACGGTCGACTACCTGATCTTTAGCGGTCAACATAATTATGGGAGTTTGAATGTCACTACTTCTTAGCGTTTTCAGAACTTGCCAACCATTTAAATTAGGCAGCATAACGTCTAATATAATCAAATCAAATGATTCACATGTTGCTTTATATAAACCATCAACGCCGTTAAGAGCGTGATCACATATAAAGCCGGCTTCAGTCAGGCCTTTTACAAGGTATTCACCTGTTTTAGTTTCATCTTCAATGATGAGTATTTTCATGTCTACCTTCTAACGTAGTTAAATTTCTAACTGGTCATGAAGTAAGGCTATAAGGTACGGCGAGGTTTCACAACCTCGCATTCCTAAATTTAGATGAATGAGTAAGGATTAATTGTTACGTTCAACTTGTCTGTATTCATAATTCACATTAACCAGCCCTTTATAACGCAGTTCACCTTCTTCATTCATATATTCTTGAGCAATAATATACGAGCCGTCTTTCAGACTAATACTCTTGGTTACTAAATTAATTGAAAATACACCTAACTGTTGCTTCAACTCAGCAGGAGAACTTTGTTTCAGCTCTGTTAGTACGGATACCGCCTCTTCATAAGCACTTTCTTTACTTTCTGTAGCTTTTGTATGCAGTACTGTGTTTTTTTCGACAAGGACGTGAAGAGGAGAAGCTAATGCGTCACTTGTAACAAATGAAAAAGCGATAGTGATAAGGATAATAGATAATTTATTCATGGTTAAAATTCCTCGTTTTTAGTTGACGAGGGAAGAATAACAACACACAAGTGACATGGGTGAGGCGAGAATATGACATTTCTGTCATATTTCATTTTAAGCTCAGCGCTCCAACGATGGYGACTTTGGGCAGTAATTAGAATTCAAGAACATCGTTGCCACAATTAATTTTGATTAGTTAGACAACGTTACCCGTCACTTGGTAGTCCCACCCTAGCAACTCATTAGGGTTACCCATATAGGTTTCAGCTACCCTCTCAATAACCACATAACGTGAGTTCCCCGTTTCATCTTTGAGGAAGTCAGCGACTTATTAATGTTACTTCGTGAATCGCACAGTGACATGCTAATGGGTTTTTGAACTCTCTTAAACGATGAACAAGCACTTGCGGAAAAGATGCGAACGTAACCTTTGTCGTTTCACCGAGTTTGAATCATCACACAGTCAAACATCAATAAAGGAGCAACCGCTGAATTTACACTTTGTTGTCAACCTTACAATGTAAAGGTGCTAAGTTTTTAGTTGGTCAAGGTGATGGTATTGTGTTTTTACTAGCTCTGATAAATGCTGGCTACTTGCTAAAGACTCGTCAGCTAAAGAAGCAAGTTCATTGGACGCATCAGAAATCGCAGTGATATTACGATTGATCTCCTCCGTCACGAGGCTTTGCTCTTCTGCTGCAGTAGCAATGTGGGTAATTTGACTAGAAATCGCACCGATTTGACCAACGATAGAATTAATAGAAGACAGCGCCTCATTAGTTTGAGAGACCGCAAGGTCCGCTTTCTCTGTCCCTGAGTCGATAACCTTTGCCGCAGAGCCTACCTCTTGTTGAAGTGCCTCAATCAACTTAGTTATATCATCTGTTGACTCTTGAGTTTTTGAAGCAAGAGAGCGTACTTCATCAGCGRCAACCGCAAAGCCTCGTCCTTGCTCCCCTGCTCTAGCAGCTTCAATAGCGGCGTTTAGTGCAAGCAAATTAGTTTGATCAGCGATAGATCGGATAACATCAACAATTGAGTTAATGTTATTGCTACTATCAGACACCTTGCTAATAGCATCCTTTGCCAATAACGTCTCTTGAGACATTGTATCTACATATCCCATCGCATCATTTAAGCTACCTTCACAAGCTTGCAGGCTATTCGACATTTGTTCAGTTTCAGAAGCAGTTTTCTCAGACGCACCAGCTACTTCAGAAGCAGTCGCACTCATCTCATTAATTGCAGTAACAACATTTTCCACTTCTTTATTTTGGCTATTTAGACTATCACGTGTTCGCTTTGCTATATTTGCTGTCGAAGCGCTAACATTTTGTGATTGAGAAGCGATGCCCTTCAGTTCAACAATTAACCCTTTTAGTTTGTCGATGAATAAATTAAAACCGCGACTAAGAGCAATTAATTCAGCGTGCGATTCAACCTGAATAGATTGGGTTAAATCTCCATCAGCACTGGCAAGGTTTTCAGCGTGTGACTGAATTACTTTGATTGGAGCAACAATACCTTTAACCAAAATTGCGATGCCAATTACAGCGAAGACTGATACACCTGCACCTATACCAAGTTGGAGCGTTCCAAGTGAACTTGCCATCTCATCCATAGCGAGTCTTAACTCACTAGCACTACTTAGAGCCTGTTCGTTAGGTACCTCGATTACTAGTGACCACTCAATATTTGCCAGAGGGATCTCAATAGGGTAAGCAACAGCAAGCATATTTTCATCAGAGAAAAAGCCACTGCCGATATGCAATTGAGTTAGAGCTGAAGCAATATTACTAGGTATCGCCTCACTCAGTGGACGACCCAAATTAGCATAGTGGCTAGAACCAACAATTAAACCTTTTTCGCTCAGCAAGGTCACTTTCGCCTTCCCTGAGTAAAGACGGCTAGAGAGTTCATTTATCAACTTCTGAAAAACAGGTAAATGAATATCGACGCCAACAACACCTACAAAGGTACCTTGCTTAACGACAGGTGCGATCAACGAGCTCATCATGATCTCTTGACCATCGACTTCTTCTAGATATGGCTCCATCGCACAAGAAGAGTAGGTGTCCTTTGAACACAAGTACCACTCTGCTTCACGTAAACCAAATTCATCCTTTTCAGCAGCGTATTTCTCTTCTGCGTCTGTGACTTGTTCTTGGACAACCTCGTCGTTGGACTCTCGGTAGAAGTAAACCTCAAAGCTTCCCACACCGGGGACACTATGACTGGTATCTTGGGTATAGCTTGCATCATTTCCATCAAAGCCATTTGGCTCAAACTGAGCATATATTGCAGATAAGTGATCATTATTCTCTAGCACAGCTTGTAGAGTGGCTTCTACTGCATTGCGTGAGCTTAGCTCTGTACCGGATGTTTTAGCAATCGATGCTGCAAGTGTACGTGGCGTTTGAAAAGCGGTATTAATAAAGTTTGCTATCTTTTCACCATACTGACCAGCCGTAGACATGAGCTTGGCTTTAATTTCTAACTGAATACTATGCTGAACTTGATCAGCCATTTCGGCATTTTTGCTATTTAGCGTCCACCTTAAGGTCACAGATAGCAATAAAACGATGATCAATAGTAACGCAGAGTTTATCCAGAGTAATTTGGTACTAATGGAAAGTTGCTTCATGAAACCATCCTTGGTAATTAGATATCAAAGCAAGCGAATTGAAACATTGATTAAAAGAATACTAACGTGAGTATAGGTGCTGAAGTACAGCCTGTCAGCAGCCTAAGTTTGATGGTAAATAGCTTAGCAAGTAGCTGCGATACGCTACCTGTAAATGATTATAAAATCAGCGATTGCTATCAGCTTCCTGGATAACTCATGATCCAACTATTAAGTTTGATTCGCTACAAAACTAGTATAATTGTTTAAAATATCCACATTAGAAGTTTGAATATTCGCTGACTTGATAGACGCCTTTTAGTTAGAAAAAACCACTAACCAAAGGTGCTTACCAACGGTAAAAAATATCCCGAAGAGTTTAGAATTGAGGCTGTTAAGCAAGTAACTCAAAAAGCTCACAACGTGGCTGGAATAACCACTCGTTTAGGGCATCAACCAATAGTCTCGATACCTGGATCAAATGCATTTATTGGAGAAACGAGAAGTGATGAAACCTAAGGTTTGGATAAAGGCAGGCATAGTCATCATATATGGTTCATCCATCGATGCTGCTCCTCAT
Organism: Vibrio makurazakiensis; assembly: GCF_050337375.1. Taxonomy (NCBI): domain Bacteria; kingdom Pseudomonadati; phylum Pseudomonadota; class Gammaproteobacteria; order Vibrionales; family Vibrionaceae; genus Vibrio; species Vibrio makurazakiensis. Next base: position 4,728 of record NZ_JAKJSW010000260.1, read on the forward strand.
CGTCACCATGCTATTCAGTTAGCTTGGCCTAGGAAAGACCATAGCTGTATGTTTGATGAAGCCGAAGTATCTACACCCGTGATTATCGATTCAAACATCGAACATCAGTTACAAATAGATGAAGGATGGATCTTATTGGTCGAGCCCACGAGCTCATTGGGGCTCGCACTGTCTAAGACACTGAATGGGCAGCCATCGAAAGTATGTATAGAGCCCTCCCCCACATTTTCTCATACAGAACACATTGATAATCTCACTGTACTTCTTTCTCCTTTATTTGAGTATTTAGGACTTTCTTCTCAATTTCCTCTCATCAACGACAGTCAAATTAGAGATCAACGCATCAAGACGTTAGTGAGCGAACTTAACCAATGCTTAGATGGGCAATGCCTGAAACCAAGTAACTGGCGTGCATCAGACGTTGCTCAACAACTCGCACTATCTGAAAGTCGTTTTCTTCACTTATTTAGCCAAGAACTCGGCGTTCCCTGGCGACCTTACCTGTTGTGGTGCCGAATGATTTGCGCAGTAAGGGCAATATTAAAT
>NZ_JAKJSW010000261.1:0-5267 GCF_050337375.1 Vibrio makurazakiensis
GATTCATCTATACCAGCACGAGTCAAAAGACCGTCACAAGGCGCAAACCTCTCACCATACTTTTCGGCAAACTCATTCATGGTATTCACTAATTCTTTGATACCAATTTGGTCCATGTAGCGGAATGGACCACCTAAGAATGGTGGGAAACCGATACCAAAAATAGCACCGATATCGCCATCACGCGCACTACGAATAATCCCTTCATCTAAACAACGAACCGCTTCATTCAGCATTGGAAGAACGCAACGCATTGAAATATCGTTATCCGTCAGTTTCGATTCTGGAGAGAGTTTAAGCAGCTTATAAACGGATTTATCGACTTCTTTATCCTTACCTTTGTAAGTATAGAAACCTTTACCGCTCTTACGCCCTTTACGTCCGTCATTCAATAGAACATCAAAAACATCTGGGCCTTGGAAACGAGCACCCAACTCATTTACTAGTATTGGGATAATTTTCGCACCAATATCGACACCAACTTCGTCAAGAAGTGTGATTGGCCCTACTGGAAATCCAAAATCAAGCAAAGTGTTATCAAGCTTTTCAATTGGCTCACCTGCAAGAAGTAAGTGCGCAGCTTCATTCATGTAAGGCGCTAGAATGCGGTTCACATAAAAACCTGCACTGTCTTTTACTACTATCGGTGTTTTACCTTGTTTTTTCGCTAGTGCAACAACTGTTGAAATAGTCTCTTCAGAAGTCGTTTCATGCGGAATAACTTCAACCAATGGCATCTTTTCTACAGGGCTGAAATAATGCAGACCTATAACATTTTCTGGCCGTTCAGCCTTTTCAGCGATCTTATGAATCGGCAATGAAGACGTGTTTGTCGCAAAAATTGTGTCTGGTTTAGCGTTTTGTTCGATATCCGCCACCATTGACTGCTTTAACTCAAGGTCTTCAAATACGGCTTCAATGACGACATCAATTTTCTTAAAGCTAGTGAAATCAACGCCACCGGATAGCTGGAGCATTTTACTTTGTAGCCCTGCTTTAGTGATGATGCGACGCTTACGCTGCTTTTCAAACAACTTGTAGTTGTAGTTGAGTGCATTAAGCACTCCATCGTTAGACACATCTTTGATACGCACAGGCAACTTGGCTTTGGCAACACTCACGTGGCCAATCCCCGCTCCCATTAAGCCGCCACCAAGAACGCCTACTTTGGTCACCGCTTTTGGTTCGGCATCGCTACCATGTTCTTTTTTCATTTCTGTTGTCGCGAAGAAAATAGAACGTAATGCTTTAGATTCAGTCGTCATCACGAGTTGAGCGAATTTTTTCGCCTCAAGCTCTAGACCTTTTTCGAAACCATTTTCTAAACCGTGGCGAATCACTTCTAAAATGGCATCAGTAGCTGGGTAATTGCCACGTGTTTTTTGATTAGTTTTCTTCGAAGCTTGTTCAAAAATCACTTTACGACCTAAGCCGTTTCTTGAAATAAGCTTTTCTTTTGTTGTGATTTTTTGTTTAGAGGYAAGGCGCTTAGATGTTTTCTTACCAGCATTTTTTTCAACGAAAGATTTTGCGACATCTAACAAGACAGTGTTTGGCACACAAGCATCCACTACCCCGAGTTTTTTCGCTTTCTTAGCGCGAAGTTGCTTGCCTGTAAGAATAAGATCGAGCGATGGCAATAAACCGATTAAACGAGGTAAACGCTGAGTACCGCCAGATCCTGGCAACAAACCTAGTTGAACTTCAGGTAAGCCCAAGCGAGTTTTGTCTGAGTCACTACATACGCGATAATCACAAGCTAACGCTAATTCCAATCCGCCACCTAAACATGGACCATGAATAGCAGCAACAACAGGGTAAGGTAATTCAGAAAGCACTTGAAACATCTGTTGACCTTGGCGAGCCAAAGACTCAGCCTCATCAGCTGTTTTACATGCATCTAACATTCGAACATCTGCACCTGCAATAAAGTTGTCAGGTTTCAATGAATGAACGATCAATCCTTTTATGCTGCTTTGCTTTTCTTTTAACTGCTCAAAGATGGATTTCATATCTTCAGCGAAAGCAGCTTGTAAGGTGTTCATTTTTTCGTTTGGCACATCAATGGCTAGCCACGCTAAGTTTTGCTCATCAATGACTAGACTGAATGCTTTTGCATTTGCATTTGCCGACTCTTTTACTTCAGACATTATTCCGCCTCCAAAATCATTGCCGCACCAAGTCCACCCGCTGCACATGCAGTGTTAAGCGCTAAACCACCACCTCTGCGTTTCAATTCACGTAGGGTCTGAGTCATCATTCGAGCACCTGTTGCTGCGAATGGGTGACCATAAGCGAGAGAACCACCAAGAACATTGAATTTGTCCATGTCGATTTCACCAATCGCTTTTGAACGACCGAGTTTCTCTTGAGCAAACCTATCACACGCAAACATCTTCACGTTTGATAGTGCTTGAGCTGCAAACGCTTCATGCATATCAATTAGATCAAGGTCAGAAAGTTCCAAACCCGTATTTTCCAATACTTTAGCGGTCGCGTAAGACGGCCCCATGAGCATGTCAGATTCAACGCCTATAGCAGAAAAAGCATAGCCGCGAATATAACCCAGAACCTCTAAGCCTAGTTCCTTAGCTTTACCTTCGCGCATTAACATCACCGCAGCTCCGCCATCTGTTAATGGTGTGCTGTTTGCGGCTGTAACACTGCCGTATTGACGGTCAAAAGCAGGTCGCAATTTCGCATAACTTTCTAAAGTCGAATCTTGACGAATATTATTATCTTGAGATATCCACTTTTTGTAAGGCTGTGGGAAAGCCGTCATCACTTCGTCTTGAATTTTTCCATCTTTCCATGCTTGCGCAGCCAGAGTATGAGAGCGGTGTGCAAGTGCATCTTGCTCTTCACGGCTAATACCATGCGTCTTCGCCATTTGCTCAGCAGTTTGACCCATTGAAAGACCGGTCGAGTATTCTGCTACAGCCGGTGGTACTGGCATCAAGTCTTTAAAAGAAAGTGATTTGAGAATTTTTAGTTTCTGACCAACCGTTTTGGTTTTACTTAACGCAAGAAGGTTTGCGGCCAGTTTCTTGGATACACCAATAGGCAATACTGAAGAAGAATCTGCACCACCAGCAATACCTATATCAATACTGCCAGCCATAATACTTTCCGTCACATTCACAGCAGCTTGAAAACTAGTCGCACAAGCTCTAGTTACACTATACGCATCTGTGTTGATGTTCATTCCAGTGCCAAGCACTATTTCACGTGCAATGTTTGGTGCTTCTGGCATTTGGACTACTTGGCCAAATACAACTTGTTCAATAAGTGCAGGATCAATATCGGTACGAGCAAGCATTTCACTCACAACCATTTTCCCTAAATCAACCGCTGGCACTTGGCTAAATTCAGTGCTTTGACGAGCGAATGGGGTTCGTAATCCAGCGACAACGGCAACACGTTCACCAGAACGAGTTTTGAGTTCCTGTTTGCCCATGGTTTCTCCTYGAGATTAAGAGGTCTGACCTGAAGCATTGTAAAGAAGTTGTTAATAAAATCAAACAGGCGTTTAAGTAAACGTGATACGGGTACACGACAAGAAATTAGAAAGGTAACAAAAACGGAGAGCTACGATGAAAAAATAGCAAAAAAAAACCACACAATAATGTGTGGTCGGAATGTATATAAAGCAATTAACGTAACGCCAATTGAAATAATCAGTTTCCTGATTAGGAGAAAGTAAAGTCAGCCTTCAAAAGGAAGTGTCATCTTGCTCAACATGTTAATCAAAAATGACTAACTAGACGACAAGGTGTACTATAGCCTGTTCGAGGTCTTAGATTTTGAAGTAGATCAATTTTAATGTGATTTTACGATTTCCAACGCTTCATAACGTATAAAAAGAAACTATCCGCAGAGCAATATGGAGGCTCGTGTGTCGATAATTAAAATGTTTGGAAAGAAAACTGCCAAGCGTCCGGTCAACTCTGATATGGACAAACAAAGAAAATACGAAGCTCTTGTTCGAGCTTATCATCGTGACTTATTTCGCTACGCCTATTGGTTATGTAAAGATAAATCCATCGCAGAAGACTTAGTTCAAGAAACTTGCTTACGTGCGTGGAAGTCACTCGATAGCTTACAAGATGAAAAAGCCGCTAAATCTTGGCTCATTACTATTTTGAGACGAGAAAATGCAAGGCGCTTTGAACGCAAGCAGTTTGATCTGGTTGATATAGATGACCATGGAAATGATGCTAAAGTCAGCGATGACCCGCACCATCAACAAGTATGGTTACAAGCCCAGATCATGAAACTAGAAGTTGATTACCGTGAACCTCTATTCCTCCAAGTTATTGGTGGGTTTAGTGGAGAAGAAATAGGAGAGATCCTTGAACTCAACAAAAACACGGTAATGACTCGACTATTCCGAGCGAGAAATCAGCTGAAGGAAATGCTGGATTCTGAAGACACACTAAGGGGGCAACACAATGGATGATTTAGAATTCCGTCGTCGCGTTTTGTCAGATCCTAAACTGCGTAGTGAAGATATGCAGGCCGCAGCAAAAGACAATGAAGCCAACAGCAAATTTCTCGATGATGTATTGTCATTAGATAAACAAATAGCGAACGCTATGAATGTTGATGTGCCTGATGACCTTGCTGATCGTATTCTTTTCAACCAAACATCGAATGAAGAAAGTAACATTGTTCGCCCTAACTTTGCTAAACGAGCAATGGCTATGGCTGCTTCAGTGGCATTTGCATGTGGTTTACTTGTTGGGCAAGTTAACTGGGGCAATGTTCTCGTTACTCCTGCTCAAGCAAGTTTGGCAGACACAGCGATGAAGCATGTTGTTGATGAAAAAAGTTTTGTGAGTGTTCTGGACGAACAAGTCACATCACRGCAAATCAACGCAAAAATGCAGCCATTCGCTTACCAATTTGATGATGCGTTCCCTTACCATGTCTACTACTTAAACCACTGTGGCTTTGGAAAGTCCAACGCGATGCACATGGTTTTTCAAGGCGAAAAAGGTAAAGTCACCCTCTTTTTAACGGGTATTCCAAGTGACAAGTCTATCGACTTTGATGAGAAAGGAATGTCGGGGATGATCACCCCAATTAATGATAGCAGTATGATCCTTGTCGGCGAAGATGGTGAAGATGTCGCTAAGATCTCCGAAAAACTAAGTTCGATGATCAAACCTGCAATCTAATCCCCTATGAGGCTCGATACGTTTATTGAGCCTCTGACACCTAATAAATCAAAAAGTTCCCATTCACCAAACTAATAACCCTAGAGT
>NZ_JAKJSW010000262.1:0-5152 GCF_050337375.1 Vibrio makurazakiensis
ATTTCAGCTGTCCTGAAGTTTATGAAAGTTACGTTAGCTACTCAGCTTGAAGATGAATTGAGTGCGGTTTACCACAGTTTGTCACAAGCTGAATACACGGTTGAACATGCAGCTATCGGTAAACGTGCGTTACGCCAAGTCTGTCTTGGTTACCTGGCATATACTGAGAAGGGCAATGACTTAGTTCTAGCTCAATACAAGCAAGCAAATAATATGACGGACACTATTGCAGCGATGGCGGCAGCAAACTCTGCTCAATTAGCATGTCGCGAAAACTTAATGGCCGACTACAGTGATAAGTGGACACACGATGGACTTGTAATGGATAAGTGGTTTGCACTGCAAGGTTCGAACCCTGACGCTAGCGTATTAGAATCAATCAAAGAAACGATGAACCACCCAGCGTTTAGTTTGAAAAACCCGAACCGTACTCGCAACTTAATTGGCTCTTTCTTGAATCAGAACCCAGTACAGTTCCATGACAAATCAGGTAAGGGTTATGAGTTCGCAGGCGAGATACTTCGTGAACTGAATAGCAGCAACCCTCAAGTAGCTTCTCGACTCATAGATCCTCTATTGAAGTACCGTTTGTACGATGAAGAGCGTCAAGCGATGATGAGAAAACAGCTAGAAGCGTTGAAAGATATGGATAACTTGGCTAAAGACTTATTTGAGAAAGTAACCAAGGCTTTAGAAGCCTAAGCAGCTAGTATTAAACGACCTAGCCTAAACAAACGTTAATTTATGTGGTSTACCTAAGCTCCTCGCGAGTCGGCGGTAGATCACTTATTTGTGAACTTATTTATGAACTACTACCGATTTAGATTAAACATCTCTTATCAACATTTCCTATCTCACTACTCAGGTGCGGCAAGTAACGTTCAGGTCATCACTGACAATGGAATTCGCTTACAGTTGCCTGCAACTCGATTCAGACCATTTCTTACACAAATAGGCGTTAAAGGGCAGTTCAGACTAATAACTGACCAAAATAATAAGTTTATAAAGTTAGAAGCTCTGTAAACCTAGACTTTATCAGTGAGTTAAAAGGAATCTTAATCACATAATTAAACATTTCACCTCCCGCTACCGTTAAAAATATTAACTATTTCTCAATAATGCTTTTACAATAAATAAATGCATTACATTTGCTTAGCTTGCTTCTGATAAATACTCGTTTTCCTAAGTACTTTAAGTAATCCCCCTATAATAAATACAAATTCTAATAGTGGAGTGTGACTATGACCGCACGTGAAACTGTGGTACCGGTTTTACTTGAAAAAGTGTACAAACTGATTCAAGACAAACTTGACCTTGCTCATCGACCTCTTGTTACTCAACTTGCTCAACATATGTTTAGCAATGTTTCTCATGACGACCTAATCCAAAGAAATGAATCCGATCTTTATGGCGCTGTAGTTAGCCTTTGGCACCATATCAATGAGAAAAAATCGGATGCAATTTCAGTAAGAGTGTTCAACCCGACAGTTAGTCGACAGGGTTGGCAGTCTACACATACCATTGTTGAAATCGTTGTGCCTGACAGTCCGTTCCTTGTGGACTCAGTTAAAATGGCACTGACTCGCCTAGATTTATCTTCCCACCTAATGCTTCATAACCCAACGCAAATCCAACGTTCAGAGTCTGGGCAAGTGACGGGCGTTAATGATAGCAATGGTGTTTTCCAATCTCTGTTCCATATCGAAGTAGATCGTCTAAGTAGCAAAGCTGAAATGACGGAGCTAAAAACAGAACTACTGGATATATTTACAGATGCTGGGCTAGTCGTGAATGATTGGCTACTTATGGTTGAACGCTTAGAAGAAGTGACGAACCAAGTAGAAGCTCAAAAGTCATCTATCCCACTAGATGGTGAACGCTTTGACGAGACTCTTGCATTTTTACGTTGGCTTGGTGACCACAACTTTACGTTCATGGGTTACAAAGAATATGACTTGGTTTCTGTTGATGGTGACACTGAACTACGCCCAACAGAAGACAAAGGCTTAGGGCTTTTCGCTAAGCCAGATCGCGTAAGGGGTGTTAAGCTTTCTGAACTTTCTGATTCAGCAAGACTTGAAGCGAAAAAACCTTATGTAGTGATCGTAACGAAAGGCAATAAAGCTTCTCGTATCCATCGTCCTGCATATACCGACTATATCGGTATTAAGAAATTTGACTCGAAAGGTAAAGTTGTTGGTGAACACCGCTTTACTGGTCTTTACACCTCAGCCGTTTATAACCAAACGGTAGGGACTATCCCATTAGTTCGTGAAAAAGTAGACCGTATTCTAGAAGCAAGTGGTTATCGTGATGGCTCATATTCATATAAAGCACTTCACAACATTCTAGAAAACTACCCTAGAGATGAATTACTACAAGCACGTGAAGAAGAATTGTTAGAAGTAGGTACTGGTGTTGTTCAAATGCAAGACCGCGACTTACTTCGTCTATTTGTACGTAAAGACCCGTTTGGTCGTTTTTTCAGCTGTATGGTTTACGTAACGAAAGACCGTTACAACACAGAGTTACGTCGTCAAACGCAACGCATTCTGAAGCAGTATTTTGGTTGTGAACAAGAAGTAGAGTTCACGACTTACTTCTCTGAAAGCCCATTGGCTAGAACACATTACATCGTTCGTGTTGATAACAACAACGTGGATGTAGATGTTAAAACAATAGAGCAAAACTTAATGGAAGTATCTTCATCTTGGGATGACCGCTTATCTGAATCTATCATCGCTAACTTTGGTGAGAGTAAAGGTCTACCACTTTCGAAAGAATACCTACGTGCTTTCCCACGTTCATACAAAGAAGACATGATGCCAGGTTCTGCAGTTGCAGATATTGAGCGTCTAGAAGCTCTAAGTGAAGACAACAAACTTGGTATGCTTTTCTACCGTCCACAAGAAGAGGCGGCAGATTCAAAAGCGGTTCGTTTAAAACTGTTCTACCACAGTGATGAGCCTATCCACCTTTCTGATGTAATGCCGATGCTTGAAAACTTAGGCTTACGTGTGATTGGTGAGTCTCCATATGAAGTACGCAAGACTAATGGCGTAACTTATTGGATCTTAGATTTCTCAATGCTTCATAAGAGTGAAGTCACGGTTGATTTACGTGAAGCTCGTGATCTATTCCAACAAGCATTCGCTGCAATTTGGGCTGGTGAGTTAGAAAGTGATGGTTTCAACCGATTAGTACTTGGTGCTGCGATTTCGGGTCGTGAAATCTCAATCTTACGTGCTTATGCTCGTTACATGCGTCAAGTTGGCTTCCCATTCAGTCAACAGTACATCGAAGATACATTGTCGCATTATCCAGAGCTTGCGAAGGGTTTAGTTTCTCTATTTGAAAAACGTTTTGATCCTAAGCTTAAAGGCAGCAAGAAAGGCCAAGCTGACCTGATCAAAAAGATCACCGAGCAGTTAGATCATGTAGAAAGCTTGGATGATGATCGTATTATCCGCCGCTACATGGAAATGATCTCTGCAACACTTCGTACTAACTACTATCAGTTAGACGAAAACAAACAATATAAACCTTGGTTGGCTCTAAAAATGAGACCGAGCGAGATCCCAGATATTCCAGCTCCAGTTCCAGCTTTCGAGATCTTCGTTTATGCACCAGATATTGAAGGTGTACATTTACGTGGTGGTAAAGTTGCACGTGGTGGCTTGCGTTGGTCTGATCGCCAAGAGGATTTCCGTACAGAGATTCTAGGCTTAGTTAAAGCGCAGCAAGTTAAGAACACAGTAATTGTTCCTGTTGGTGCTAAAGGTGGTTTCGTTTGTAAACGTCAACACACTATGTCTGGACGTGATGAGATTTTTGCGGAAGGTCAACGTTGTTACAAACGCTTCATCCGCGCATTGCTAGATGTATCAGATAACATCATTGAAGGGGAAGTGATTCCACCTAAGAGCGTTGTCCGCCATGATGAAGACGACCCATACCTAGTTGTTGCTGCTGATAAAGGTACGGCAACGTTCTCGGATTTAGCTAACTCAGTTTCAGAAGAATATAACTTCTGGCTAGGTGATGCTTTTGCTTCGGGTGGCTCAAATGGTTACGACCACAAAGCGATGGGTATTACTGCAAAAGGTGGCTGGGAGTCGGTTAAGCGTCACTTCCGAGAAATGGGTATCAACTGTCAAAGCACAGATTTCACTGCTATCGGTGTTGGTGATATGGCGGGTGATGTTTTTGGTAATGGTATGTTGTTATCAAAGCACATTCGTCTTCAAGCGGCGTTCAACCATCTACATATCTTTATTGACCCAAACCCAGAGTCAGCAGCAAGTTGGGAAGAGCGTGACCGTTTATTCAAGCTTCCTCGTTCAAGCTGGGAAGACTACAACAAAGATCTAATTTCGAAGGGCGGTGGTATTTTCTCTCGTCGTGCGAAATCTATTTCTCTAACACCTGAAATTCAGAAAATGTTAGGAACGAAGAAGTCTTCAATGGCGCCAAACGATTTGATCAAGATGATCTTATCAATGGAGGTGGATCTATTATGGAACGGTGGTATCGGTACATACGTTAAGTCTTCTTCAGAAACACATACTGATGTTGGTGACCGAGCGAATGATGTACTTCGTATCGATGGTAAAGATCTTAAAGCTAAGGTTGTCGGTGAAGGTGGTAACTTAGGTATGACGCAGTTAGGCCGTATTGAATACGCACTGACTGGTGGCCGAGTTAATACTGACTTCGTAGATAACGTGGGTGGTGTGGATTGTTCTGATAATGAAGTAAACATTAAGATCTTCTTGAATGGATTAGTTTCAAACGGTGACCTAACCGTTAAACAGCGCAACCTGATCCTTGAATCAATGGAAGATGAGGTTGGTGACATCGTTCTCGACGATGCATACTGCCAAGCTGAATCTATCTCAGTAACTGAACATCAAGGTGTCGGTTTAGTTAAAGAGCAAATTCGTTTTATCCATACTATGGAGAAAGGCGGATACCTTGACCGTGCACTAGAATATATTCCAGATGACGAAACGCTTCTAGAACGTGAGAAGCAGGGACATGCATTAACTCGCCCGGAGTTGTCGGTACTCGTTGCGTACGGCAAGATGGTACTAAAAGAAGATCTTGTGTGTGATGATATTGCAAATGATGAGTTCCATGCTCAGCAATTGAC
>NZ_JAKJSW010000042.1:0-29592 GCF_050337375.1 Vibrio makurazakiensis
TTTCTGTTCAGTAGTCAAAGTCGTATTCCTATATTTTTCTTATATCAATTATCAGAGATTATAAACGAAAAAGACTCGCAATTCGCGAGCCTTTCCTAGAAATGTGGAATTAAGATTCCGCATTCTTTTCAATAAGCTTTTCGACTGCTTTCAAGCGCTTATTCATATCATCTATTCGATGAACTCGAGTTGCAGTTTTACGCCACTCTTTATTGGTTTGCAACGGTACACCAGATGAGTACATTCCTTTTTCAGAAATGCTACGCATCACCATGCCCATACCGGTAATTGTAACACCATCAACGATTTCTATATGACCATTAATGACACAACCACCACCAATAATACAATACTTACCAATAGTAGTACTGCCGGCGATAATAGTACCACCAGCCAATGCACTACCATATCCGATGTGCACGTTATGAGCGATTTGTAATTGGTTATCAATGATTACATTGTCTTCAATAACCGTATCGTCAAGTGCACCGCGATCAATCGTTGTACATGCTCCGATTTCAACTCGGTTACCGATTCGAACAGTGCCAACCTGAGGGATCTTAATCCACTCACCTTTCTCGTTCGCATAACCGAAACCATCAGCGCCAATCACCGTACTTGATTGAACCAAACATGCCTTACCAAGAACAACATCATGATAAATACTGACATTAGCCCAAAGCTTAGTGTTTGCACCAATTTGAGCATTCTTCCCGATGAAACAACCTGCGCCAATAATTGCGTTATCGCCAATCACTACACCAGTTTCAATCACTGCATTAGCACCGACCGAAACGTTTTCACCCAGCTTAGCTTCATCAGAAATTACAGCCGAAGGCGCAATAGAAGATGCAGGTTCAGGAGTTACGTCCATCGCCTGAGCCACTTTTGCAAACGCAATATATGGGTCAGCCACTACGATTACATTCGTAGTGCACAGCTCTCGCTCACTTTCTTTTACCATCACAGCTGACGCCTTAGTTTCCGCTAAGTGCTTGCTGTATTTAGCATTAGAAAGGAATGTAATCTCGCCTTCACAAGCTTTGTCCATTGGTGCTACGGCTGTGATTTCTAAATCGCCATCACCATGTAGTTCACCGCCAGTAATTGTTGCCAATTCGGCTAAAGTCAGTTTAATCATAACTAATTATTTCAGTGCTTTAATTACTTTTTCAGAAATGTTGTATTCTGGCTTACCATATTGCATAGCTTGAATATCAACAATCATATCGTAGCCTTCTTTATCAGCTACTTTTTGAACGGCATCTTGAATCACTTTGAATAGCTTTTGCTTCTCTTGTGCTTCACGGCGCTTGCTCGCTTTTTCTAAAGCTTGAGCTTTGATTTTGTATTTGCTGTCAAGTTGTCCAATTTCAATACGAAGCTTCTCCACTTCATCAGGGCCTAAAAGCTCACCGTCACGTTTCAGCTTTTCAATTTTAGTTTTAGCTTCAGCTTGAATGCTCTGTAGCTCAGCCGCTTTATCTTTAAACTCTTCTTGCATCTTCTGTAATACAACTTCACGTTGAGGCAGTGCTTGGAAAACTTGAGCGGTATTCACAAAACCAACTTTTTGGGCAGCTTCAGCAGCGTTAGCAAAAAAAGAAGAGCTTAGTACGATAAGGCCAAGGCCTGCTGCTTTGATCATATTTTTCAAAATATTGTCCTTTAAGTATTAAAAAGTTCTACCGATGGTAAATGTAAAGAATTCTTCATCATCACCTTCGTAAATTTCTACAGGTTTAGCCACTGAGAATACAAGTGGTCCCATTGGAGACATCCACTGTAGGGCTGCACCGTAAGATGCTCTGTAGTTCGAAGGATCCGAATAGTCGTAATAGTAACTTCCGCCAGAAGTTACGTTATCTGGATTTTGGTAATCAAACTCTGTATCCCACACACTTGCCATGTCAAAGAAGACACTCGTACGAATTTGACTCGCGGCTTCCTCAGATGCAAATGGAGTGGGAACAATAAGCTCCAAGCTTGCTAACGCTACTGCGTTACCACCGACAGAGTCGTCAGTTGCAGTGGTATGCATTGGATTATTACCTGAGCTTTCACTATACACAGCTTTAGGGCCTGCAGAGTTTGAGCCAAAGCCACGTAGCGTTGTGAAACCACCGGCGTAGTAGTTTTCATAGAATGGGAACAAGTTATCGTTACCATCAGTTTGCCCATAACCGTTGCCATAACCTAAACGGCCGCGCATAAGTAATGTAAATTCATGCTTCTTAGTTAGAGGGATATACTGTCTCACATCATACTGAGCTTTAAAGTACTGAACGTCTGAACCCGGTACTGTGATTTTGTAGAAAGCACGTTGGTGATTACCTGCTGTCGGGAAGAAGCCACGGTTCAAGTTGTTACGAGTCCATGAAATATTCACGTCGAAGTCATTAACCGAGAGTGTATCCGCGCCACATTCACCTAAACTACATAGAAACTGTTCAATCTGAACATATGAGTCTAAGTTGGAAATTTTATTGTGCGTATAGCCTACACCAAGTTCAATACGGTTTAGCTCATCCATTGGGAAACCCCAAGTTAAGCTAGTGCCATAACTTTCATTGGTATAGTCAACAATACCCGCCTCAGATGCCTCAAAGGTATTGTAGAAAACTTTACCACCAAGGCTCACACCATCCAGAGTCCAGTATGGGTCACGGTAGTCTAGGCTAATGTTCTTTTGGTAGTCATTCATCATCGCGCTGATACCAACACGATCACCACTACCCGCAAAGTTGTCTTGCTGTAGACCAACCTGGAAACTCACACCAGATTCAGTACCATAGCCTACACCGAAGTTAATGCTGCCTGAGTTCGCTTCTTTTACGTTATAAACCAAATCAACTTGGTCTTCACTGCCTGGAACACGAACAGTTTGAACATCTACCGTTTCAAAAAAGCCCAAACGGTTCAAACGGTTTTTACTAAGCTCGATTGATTTCGAATTCAGCCAACTGCCTTCCATTTGCAACATATCACGACGGAGTACTTCATCTTTCGTTGAGTTATTACCCGTAAAACGAATGTCGCGTACATAAATACGACTACCAGCTTCAACGTTAATCACTAACGAAACTTCATTAGTTTCGTCGTCAAATTCAGGAATGGTACGGACTTGCGGATAAGCGTAGCCAGACTCACCTAAAATACGTTTAACATTTTCTTCAAGGCGAGTGACTTGTGAACCGTTATACGTGTCACCATCTTCAAACGGCACCATAGCTTCAAACTGTTCTTTCTGACCGATTAAGTCACCACGGAAAGTCACACCTTTAATGCTATATGCTTCGCCTTCATCGATACCCAACGTGATATACACACCTTTTTTATCCGGTGAGATAGCAACTTGTGTTGAATCGACTTTAAATTTCAAATAACCGCGATCTAAGTAATAAGACTTAAGACCTTCAATATCACCGGCTAGTACCTGCTTTTGATACTTTTCGTCAGCTAGGAAATTCCACCAAGCAACATCAACATTCAAGTTAAAGCGTGAAAGCAACTCTTCGTCGCTATACACTTCATTACCAATAAAGTTAATTTGTTGAATCTTGGCCGACACACCTTCGGTAAATACGAATTTAAGGTCAGAACGATTACGTGGTAATGGAGTAACAACCGCTTTTACGGTCGCGTTGTATTTACCCACACTGTAGTAAAAATCTTCTAAGCCTTTTTCAATATTACTTAGCGTTGTAYGATCGAGTGCTTCACCTTCACGAACGCCCGAAGCATCCAAGTTTTGCTGAAGCTGTTCTTCTTTAATCGCTTTGTTGCCAGAGAACGAAATGCCCGCAATAGTTGGGCGTTCTGTTACTCGCACAACTAAGACACCATCATCTTGTAGTACTTTTACATCTTCAAAGTTACCCGAAGCATAAAGTGCTCGAATGATTTCGGACACGTCTTGCTGATCAACTTCATCACCGATACGTACTGGCATTTTTAGCAAAGCAGCACCTAGTGCAACTCGCTGTAAACCTTCAATTTTAATATCTTCGACTACGAAGTTCTGTGCTCCGTTCGCCGCCACACTTGTGGCTAAAAGACTTGCGAACAGAATTTGCTTAATCGCCATAGTTATTCTAATTATTCCTTGCTACTACTGAATCCTGTGAGATACCAATCACAGGCGAGTAAAGTCGTTAAATATTGCTAGAGCCATTAATGAGAAAATAATCGCACTACCTAATCTATATCCAATTTCCTGAACTTTTTCTGGCACAGGTTTACGAGTAACCGCCTCAATTGCAAAAAACAACAGATGACCACCATCAAGCATTGGTAATGGAACTAAGTTAATAATACCTAAGTTCACACTGATCAAAGCCATAAAACCTAAAAAGTAAACGAGCCCATAGTCAGCAGTGGTGCCAGCTCCTTTCGCGATTGAGATTGGCCCACTCAAATTATTCAATCCAACATCACCAACAATTAGCTTCTTTAGCATGCTCGCTGTTAGGCTAACTACTTGGCCTGTTTTATCAATCGCTTTTCCTATTGATTCAAATACACCAAATTGAAGATCGAAGCGATAGTTTTCAGGCCAATCTGCGACTTCAGGAGCAATACCAGCAAAGCCAATCGTTTGACCTTTGCCTATATCGCGGCTCCCTGGAACTAGCTTTAAATCTAACTCAGAACCAGAACGAATGACGGTTACTGAAAGTTCTGTATTTGGGCTGGCTCTCACCGCCTCAACAACTTGCATCCATTGTTCAATTGGTTGTTCACCAATTTCAACAATTTTATCACCGCTTTCTAAACCGGCTAAACCACCAGCTCCATCCTCAACTACATTCGCAAGTACCGTTGACACCTCTGGAGTAAATGGCCTAAAGCCCAATGCCGCCATTGCCGATTCAGTCTCTGGATTAAACTTCCACTCACGAATATCAAACTTCAATTGCTGTTCAACGCCAATATTATCTGGCGAAGAAACCGTAATTGTCATTGAATCGTCACCAATATGGGAAATTAATCCCATGTTAACGGATTCCCAATCTGCGGTTTTGATTCCGGAAATTGATTWAAGTTCCATTCCTGTTTCAAATCCAGCGTTAGCGGCAATTGAATAGGGTGTAACTTCTCCAACGACTGGCTTTACTGCCGGAACACCGATAACAAAAACAGCCCAATAAGCAAAAATAGCAAATAAAAAGTTAAATGCTGGACCAGCAGCTACTATGGCGGTTCGTTTCCATAACGGCTTTTTATCAAACGCGTATTGCTGCTCTTCTTCAGAAACATCATCAACACGCCCATCGAGCATTTTAACGTAACCACCGAGTGGAATCATTGCGATGCTATATTCAGTGCCATCTTTACCGACTTTTGTCCATAATGATTTACCAAAGCCAATCGAGAACTTTTCGACTTTCACGCCACAACGTCGAGCCACCCAAAAGTGACCAAACTCATGAACGGCAACAAGCACTCCAAGCGCAATAATAAAGGAAGCTAAATTCCACAAAATTCCTGTCATAACACACGCTCTTCAATAAAGGTGGTAGAAAAGTCACGAGCCAGTTTGTCCAACGCAAGTAAGCTTTCCAAATTGTCTAAAGCACCATCGTGCTCTCGGCATACTTTGTCCATCACTAACTGATTAATTACTGCGATATCTGTAAAGCTCAATTTATTCTCTAAAAACGCGGCAACAGCCATCTCATTAGCAGCATTCAACGCGGTTGTAGCATGTTGGCCAATATAGCACGCATCAATAGCCAACTTTAAACAAGGGTACCGAGCGTAATCAGGTTCCAAAAAGGTGAGTTCACCAACTTTGGTAAAGTCTAAAGGCTTAACCCCTGCACTTACTCTATTTGGATAAGACAGAGTTAACGCGATGGGGGTCGCCATATCTGGCTCACCCATTTGAGCTAGTACAGAGCCATCACGATATTGAACCATTGAATGGATAACGGACTGAGGATGGATAATCACTTTCAATTGTTCACGGGAGGCATTGAACAGCCATTTAGCTTCAATATACTCTAAACCTTTATTCATCATGGTTGCAGAGTCTACCGAGATCTTTGGCCCCATTGACCAGTTTGGGTGTGCTATAGCTTGCTCTGGTGTTACAGATGAAAGCTCTTCAATATCTGTGTATCGAAAAGGACCACCAGAACCTGTCAGTAATATTGCATCAACACCACTTTCATCAAGATCGCAACGTCCAAGATTTTCTTGAACCTCTTTAGCTAAGCACTGAAAGATTGCATTATGCTCACTGTCTACTGGTAGTAATTCCGCGCCATACTTCTCGACAGCATCGATGAATAGTTGACCAGACATCACAAGCGCTTCTTTGTTCGCAAGTAGAACTCGTTTACCTGCTTGAACTGCAGCCATCGTTGGTATAAGCCCAGCAGCACCAACAATCGCTGCCATTACTGTATCAACACCATCAAATGAAGATACATGACACATACCTTCAGAGCCAGAAAGTACCTGAGTTTGCAGTCCATGTTCTGAAATGCATTCTTTTAACGATGTTGCCGCTTTATCACAATCCATGACGGCATACTTAGGTTGCCACTTTTTAACAAGGTCTAACATCTTTACAACGTTTGAACCTGCAGCTAAAGCGACAACGTTAAACTGGCTAGGGTTTTGTTCAACCACTTTAAGAGTGCTTGCACCGATAGAGCCCGTTGCACCAAGGATAGTTATATTTCTCATCACATTATGACCATGATAAATATGAGAAGGGCAGCAACACTGCCCTTTTAATTAGAATGCTAAGTAAAGCAGAGCGAAGACAGGGAATGCGGCAGTTAAACTATCAATTCGGTCTAAGATACCACCATGCCCGGGGATAAGATTACTGCTGTCTTTAATGTCAGAAACACGCTTGAACATGCTCTCAACTAAGTCACCCAGTACTGAAATTACGACTGTAAATAGCGTAATAACGATCATTTGTAGAGGACTGGTAAAAGCAATATCAAATAAGTCGGCGAACACCCATGCAACAATAACTGCAGTAATGATCCCACCAATCAAACCTTCAATCGTTTTATTAGGACTAACCGATGGCGCCATCTTGCGCTTACCAAAACTCTTACCTGCAAAGTATGCACCGCTGTCCGCTGCCCACACAAGTAAGCATACAAACATAACCAATTTAGCTCCGTGGTAAGGGTCTAAATCAATACCGGTTGCACGTAAGATCACAACGCTCCAAAAAAATGGTAACAGCGTCAAAATCCCAAAACCATGGCGTAAAATGCTTGAGCCTTTCCAGGCTGGCATAGATTTAGGATAAGTTATAGCCATGAAGCTCGCTATCAGCCACCATACAAAGCCTACACCTAAAATCGCATAATGGATGCTTGATAGATGATTCAAGCTAAATGCATCAAAAGGGATCACAGCAAAGCTAGCAGCACTTACAGCAACGGTTGGGATTAAAGCTAAGTAACGAGACTTGCTTTCGACAAATTGAGTCCACTCCCAAAAACCTAAAAGTGTAATAACCGCTAAAGATAAAATAAACGTCGGAAGTGACAACTCAAAAATACCTAGAATAACTAGGGGAGCCAAAATCAACGCCGTTATAATTCGTTGTTTCAAACTAAAAAGTCCTTATTAACTGTCCATCAATGCTTTAATTTGCTCGCCGGTACACCCAAAACGACGCTCCCGGTTAACGAACCAAGTCACAGCTTCAACTAAGCTGTCTTCATTGAAATCTGGCCAAAACTGTTCCGTGAAATACATTTCAGCATAGGCAAGTTGCCACAACATAAAGTTACTAATACGGCATTCACCACTTGTACGAATAAGTAAGTCAACTTCCGGTAAATCAGACATTGTCAGGTGTTCAGTAATGAGGGGCTCATCAATCTCTTCTATAGAGATGTTGCCTTCTTGAACTTGATAAGCAATTTGCTTAACAGCCTGTTGGATGTCCCATTTTCCGCCGTAGTTCGCAGCAATGTTAATCACCATACCTGTATTACCAACAGTCAGCGCTTCAGCTTCTGCAATTTTCTTTTGCAAACGATCATTAAATCGAGACTTGTCACCAATCACTCGTAGGCGAAGGTTATTCTTATGAAGCTTCTTCACTTCGCTTGCTAGCACAGTGATAAATAAATCCATAAGAATACCGACCTCTTCTTCAGGTCGACGCCAATTTTCACTACTAAATGCGAACAGAGTTACAGCTTGAATGCCAAGTTTTGCAGCTGATGATATGGTTTTTCTTACGGCTTGAACGCCATTTTTATGGCCGAAAACTCGAGGTTTTCCTTGAGCCTTAGCCCAGCGACCATTACCGTCCATGATGATGGCAATATGTTTAGGAAGGGATTCTGTGAAAGCTTGAGAAGTATGCATAAAGGGTTAACTAGATTCTAACAGTTGAACAGAGTAGCATAAAAAAACGCTGCACTGTGAGTACAGCGTTTTCCAAGTCTAACAGTGTGACGGAATTATACTTCCATCAACTCTTTTTCTTTAACTGCAAGAACGTCATCTACGTTTTTAACCGCAGCGTCAGTCAGTTTCTGAATCTCGTCTTGACCTTTACGATCTTCATCTTCAGAAATTTCTTTGTCTTTTAGAAGCGCTTTTAGATCGCCATTTGCGTCACGACGGATGTTACGGATAGCAACACGGCCACCTTCAGCTTCGCCACGAACGATTTTAACTAGGTCTTTACGACGCTCTTCAGTTAGCGGTGGCAGAGGAACGCGAATAACCGTGCCAGCAGACATAGGGTTTAGGCCTAGGTCTGAAGTCATGATTGCTTTTTCAACAAGCGGAGTCAGTGTTTTGTCGAATACTGTAATTGCTAGAGTACGTGCATCTTCAGCAATAACGTTAGCAACTTGAGTTAAAGGAGTTGGAGCTCCGTAATATTCAACAGAAATACCAGAAAGTAGACTTGGGTGAGCACGGCCTGTACGGATCTTTTGCAGGCTGTTTTTAAGTGCATCTACACTTTTTTCCATACGCTCTTGAGCGTCTTTTTTGATTTCGTTAATCACAATTTCACCTTGATTATGTTCTTTCTTCAAGAAAGCTTTTTATTGGAGTGATAAGGATAAGCTTACTAAAGTATAACACCTTAGCAAGCCCGAAAAATTAGTCAGCGTCGCTGATTAATGTACCTTCAGTTTCACCCATAACCACGCGACGAAGTGCGCCTGGCTTATTCATATTAAATACACGGATTGGCATTTTGTGGTCACGAGCTAGCGTAAACGCAGCCAAATCCATCACTTTCAATTCTTTTTCAAGAATAGTGTTGTAAGACAAAGTATCATACAGCTCTGCGTCTGGGTTTGCTACTGGGTCAGCAGTAAATACACCATCTACTTTTGTCGCTTTTAGAACTACGTCAGCTTCAATTTCGATACCACGTAAGCACGCAGCAGAATCTGTCGTGAAGAATGGGTTACCAGTACCCGCAGAGAAGATCACAACACGGCCTTGGCGAAGCTGGCTAATTGCGTCTGCCCAGTTGTAATCGTCACATACACCTTTTAGTGGGATAGCTGACATTACACGTGCGTTTACGTATGCACGATGAAGAGCGTCACGCATTGCAAGACCGTTCATTACCGTTGCAAGCATACCCATGTGGTCACCCACAACACGGTTCATACCCGCTTCAGCAAGACCAGCACCACGGAACAAGTTACCACCACCGATAACCACACCTACTTGTACACCTAACTCTACAAGCTCTTTTACTTCTTGAGCCATGCGGTCAAGAATCGTAGCATCAATACCAAAGCCTTCTTCGCCTTGTAAAGCTTCACCGCTAAGCTTTAACAGGATACGTTGATACGCTGGTTTAGGGTTCGTAGTCATGGAGTTTACCTTCCAAAAAAGAGTTGATGATTAACAGTCATGAATGAAAACTTTTGGTGATTCTAATTTTCATTCAAAACGACTAATTTAAAGTCCTAGTCATAAAAAGACCGCAGCATAGGCCACGGTCTCTTTTCAAACAATACGCTAAGGATTAACCTTTTTGTACCGCTGCAACTTCGTCAGCGAAGCTCATTTCTTCAGCTTTCTCGATGCCTTCACCAACTTCTAAACGTACGAAGTTAGATACAGAAGCACCTTTAGCTTTCAGGATAGCACCAACAGTTTGCTTTGGTTCCATGATGAAAGCTTGACCTGTTAGAGAGATTTCGCCCGTGAATTTCTTCATACGGCCAACAACCATCTTCTCAGCGATCTCAGCTGGCTTGCCTTCGTTCATAGCGATTTCAACTTGAACAGCTTTTTCTTTCTCAACTACGTCTGCAGGTACGTCTTCTGGGTTTAGGAACTCAGGACGAGATGCAGCAACGTGCATTGCAACGTGCTTAAGAGTTTCAGCTTCGCCTTCACCAGCAACAACAACACCGATCTTCTCACCGTGACGGTAAGAAGCTAGTGCAACGCCTTCAACTAGTTGAACGCGACGAACACTGATGTTTTCACCGATTTTAGTTACTAGAGCGATACGTGCATCTTCGAATTTAGCTTGAAGAGCTTCAATGTCTAGACGCTCAGCTAGAGCTGCTTCTGCAACTTCGTTTGCGAATGCTAGGAAACCAGCATCTTTAGCAACGAAGTCAGTTTGGCAGTTAACTTCAAGAATAGCAGCAACGCCGTTCTCTTCTTTGATGATGATTGCGCCTTCAGCTGCAACGTTACCAGCTTTTTTAGCTGCTTTCGCTGCGCCAGATTTACGCATGTTTTCGATCGCTAGTTCAATGTCGCCTTCAGCAGCAACAAGAGCTTTCTTACATTCCATCATGCCAGCAGCAGTGCGATCGCGAAGTTCTTTAACTAGAGCAGCAGTTACAGTTGCCATTCTCAATTCCTCAATTTAAATAGGTATAAAGTTAAAAATCAGGGGCCAAATAGAGGCCCCCGATACTAACAATACTTAGATTAAGCGTACTTAAGGTTACACAACACTAAGTAATATTAAGAGTCGCTATTACTCAGCTTCTACGAAACCGTCTTTTTCAGCAACTACAGCAGCAACATCTTTGTTACGACCTTCTTTAACCGCGTCTGCAGCAGCGTTTAGGTAAAGCTGTACTGCACGGATTGCGTCATCGTTACCTGGGATAACGAAGTCAACGCCGTCTGGGTTAGAGTTAGTATCAACTACAGCGTAAACTGGGATACCTAGGTTGTTAGCTTCTTTAACTGCGATGTGTTCGTGATCAGCATCGATTACGAATAGAGCGTCTGGTAGGCCGCCCATGTTCTTGATACCACCAAGAGACTTCTCTAGCTTCTCCATTTCACGAGTGCGCATTAGAGCTTCTTTCTTAGTAAGCTTGTCGAAAGTACCGTCTTGAGCTTGCGCTTCAAGTTCTTTCAGACGCTTGATAGACTGACGAWCAGTTTTGTAGTTCGTTAGCATACCGCCTAACCAGCGGTTGTTAACGTAGAATTGGTTGCTGTTTACAGCAGCTTCTTTAACAGCTTCAGATGCAGCGCGCTTAGTACCAACAAAAAGAACTTTACCTTTCTTCTCGCCAACTTTAGCGATTTCAGCTAGAGCGTCGTTGAACATTGGTACAGTTTTTTCTAGGTTGATGATATGAACCTTGTTACGAGCACCAAAGATGAATGGCTTCATTTTTGGGTTCCAGTAACGAGTTTGGTGACCGAAGTGAACACCAGCTTTTAGCATATCGCGCATTGATACAGTTGCCATTTTAAAATCCTCTATGGGGTTAGGCCTCCACATCCCCCATGAATCCGACCCCTAACATCTATCTGTTAAAGCACAGATAGTTTTACTGTTGAGGCACCCCGGAACATGTGTCGGAATGTGTGTGATTTAAAGATAATTAAGTTTAGACCAAAACCTGCTTCGCCTAATGGAGAGAACAGTCCTTGGGTCCGGCGCGCTTTATACCATATTTTGAGCATATGTGGCTAGAAAAAAATGCGCTAACAAGGAAAATCTATCTACACGTTTCCTAGTACTAACGCCTCTATGTCGCCGAGAGTTCAACCGCTTTTTATTACCCATAAATAACCTAAGGCTATGGCAGCCTTGCGCTTATGCCCTGCACTGCTAAAATAGCGGCAATATGCACAGCTTCGTGCAACTGAATTAGTAGAGAAAATAGATGTCTGTAAAAATTAAAACTGCTGAAGAAATTGAAAAAATGCGCGTTGCCGGCAAGCTGGCTGCTGAAATTCTAGAGATGATTGAACCTCATATCCAAGTGGGTACAACAACAGAACAGCTCAATAAGATCTGTCATGAATACGCTCTAGAAAAAGGTGCATATTCAGCTCCTCTGGATTACCACGGTTTCCCGAAATCAATTTGTACTTCTATCAACCACATCGTTTGCCATGGTATCCCTGCCGAACAAGACGAAACTGGTAGTACTGGTCAATTCAAACCAGCAGTATTAAAAGATGGCGACATTCTTAACGTTGATATCACAGTAATCATCCCTGATGACGAGAATGCAGACCTAAGCGTTCGTCCACAAGGCTACCACGGTGACACATCTAAAATGTTCCTAGTGGGTGATGTTTCCCCTGCGAACAAGCGCCTGTGCATGGTTGCTCAAGAAGCACTTTACGAAGGCATGCGCCAAGTTAAGCCAGGAGCACAACTAGGCCAGGTTGGTACTGCTATCGAGAAGTACATCAAGAGCAACAACAAGAACAACCCTCGCGCTAAGTTCTCTATCGTTAAAGATTACTGTGGCCATGGTATTGGTGCAGAGTTCCACGAAGACCCACAAGTCGTTCACTACAAAAACAGTGACCGTACCGTATTAAAAGCGGGCATGTGTTTCACGATTGAGCCAATGATCAACGCAGGTAAATTCGGTTGCCGTCTTGATGATGAAGATAGCTGGACAGTTTACACCGCTGACAGCAAAAACTCGGCTCAGTGGGAACACACTTTGGTCGTGACTGACACGGGCTGTGAAGTGCTAACGCTGCGTAGCGACGACACGATTCCACGTATTATGAAGAACGCTTAATCGTCATTAAATCGTCTTCACAAGACTCACAAAAATATCCTCGTCACGACGAGGATATTTTTTTATCTATCGATATTCTGGTAAGTTAACCAGAATCTATTTGCTTGCATGGACAGCAAACTATGCCCTACCAATCTCCGCTTACGTTCACTGATGAACAAATTGAAGTTACTGAACTCAAACAACAATTAGAAACCTTTACTCAATATCAAAAAGTTGAGTTCCTAAACCACCATCCTGTGACCGACCTAGTACTGACTCGTTCTGAGTACATGGATCTCCTACTCAATCGTTTGTGGCGATACTACGGTTTTCATGAACTGCCAAACATTAGCCTTGTCGCTGTCGGGGGTTATGGTCGAGGCGAACTTCACCCGTTGTCAGACATTGATATTCTCGTTGTTTCTAAAAAAACACTGCCACCAGCATTAGGTGAAAAAGTCAGTGAGTTCATTACTATTCTGTGGGATTTACGCCTTGAGATTGGTCATGCAGTCAGAACTATCGACGAATGTATTGAGATTGGTAATGATGATTTGACCGTCGCAACCAACTTACAAGAATCCCGCTTACTCTGTGGCAGTGAAGATACTTTCCAGATATTAAAATTAGCGATACATGCCGATTCGTTTTGGCCAAGTGAAGTGTTTTTTCAGGCAAAGATACAGGAACAAAAAGATCGCCATGCTCGCTACCACGATACCACTTACAACCTAGAACCCGACATTAAGTCTACGCCTGGTGGGCTGCGTGACATCCATACTCTGAGTTGGGTCGCTCGTCGTCACTTCGGTGCCACTTCCCTACTCGAAATGAGTAAGTATGGTTTCCTGACTGACGCAGAATATCGAGAGCTCGTTGAATGTCAGGATTTTCTGTGGCGCGTCCGTTTTGCACTTCATATTGAATTACGACGCTATGACAACCGCCTAACCTTCGCGCATCAGGCTCAAGTTGCTGAGCATTTGGGTTACTCCGGGGAAGGTAACCGTGGCGTAGAAATGATGATGAAAGAGTTCTACCGTACACTGCGCCGTGTTGCAGAACTCAACAAAATGCTATTGAAACTATTTAATCAGGCCATTATTGAAGGTGGTGAAACCATTGAACCGGAGATCATTAATGATGATTTTCAGCGTCGTGGATCACTGATTGAAGCTCGTAAACCAGCACTGTTCCAAGCCCGACCAGAAACTATTCTGGATATGTTCATTCATATTGCCAATGATTCTTCGATTGAAGGGGTAAGTCCTCCGACACTACGCCAATTGCGTACCGCAAGGCGTCGCCTAAATTTATTTTTGCATACGATTCCAAGTGCTCGGGATAAATTCATGGATTTAGTCAGACACCCTAATGCGTTGCACAAAGCATTCAGTTTAATGCACAAACTCGGTGTGCTGTCGGCCTACCTGCCGCAGTGGAGCCAAATAGTTGGTCAGATGCAGTTCGACCTCTTTCACGTCTACACGGTAGATGAGCACAGTATTCGGCTGCTAAAGCATATCAACCAATTTAGTTATGCCAGTAACCATGAACGTCATCCAATTTGTTGTGAAGTTTACCCTCGAATTCAGAAGAAAGAACTGCTCATCATTGCGGCTATTTTCCATGATATTGGYAAAGGTCGAGGCGGAGATCACTCTGAAATTGGCGCAGTCGATGCCTACGCTTTTTGTATTGAGCATGGTCTATCAAAACCGGAAGCAAAGCTAGTTTCCTGGTTGGTGCAAAGTCACCTACTGATGTCTGTTACCGCGCAAAGGCGTGACATTTACGACCCAGAAGTGATTACTGAATTTGCTAAAAAAGTACGAGATGAAGAACGTTTAGAGTTTCTGGTATGCCTTACCGTTGCAGACATATGTGCAACTAACCCTGAGCTTTGGAATAGCTGGAAACGAACCTTACTTGCTGAACTGTTTCATTCAACTCAACGAGCTCTGCGTCGTGGTTTGGAAAACCCTGTCGATGTTCGTGACCGTATTCGCCATAACCAGCAAATGGCGTCGGCACTCCTACGTAAGGAAGGCTTCACCGCCCGTGAAATAGAAGTGCTATGGCAACGTTTTAAAGCTGACTATTTTTTACGACACACTCATAAGCAAATAGCATGGCATTGCGAAAACTTACTCCGCCAAGAAGACCCAACTAAGCCACTTATTTTAATTAGTAAGAAAGCAACCCGAGGTGGCACCGAAGTCTTTGTGTATTCAAAAGACCAACCTGCCCTATTTGCCACCGTAGTTGCAGAACTCGATAGACGTAACTTCAACGTTCACGACGCCCAAGTCATGGTGAGTAAAGATGGCCACGTTTTAGATACCTTTATGGTTCTCGATCAACATGGTGAAGCCATTGATGAATCTCGCCACAAAGCGGTAATTAAGCATATTGCGCATGTACTACAAGATGGAAGACCAACGAAGATTAAGACACGCCGAGCGCCACGTAATCTGCAACATTTTAATGTTAAGACGCGCGTCGACTTCCTTCCGACTAAGAGTAAGAAGCACAGCTTAATGGAGTTTGTAGCCTTGGATACACCAGGTTTACTCGCAAAAGTCGGAGCAACCTTTGCTGAACTAAATATTCACCTTCATGGTGCAAAAATAACAACAATCGGCGAACGCGCAGAGGATTTGTTTATCCTGACTGGTGAAGCAGGCGGCCGCTTAAGTGAGGAAGTTCAAGAAGCGCTGCGTAACAAGCTAATTGAAAATATCGGGGAACTTGAGGCAAATTAGTTAATTTGTTGGCTTCTACGTGGGCGGTTTGTAATTGAGCGATCTTGCCCACAACTTACACCTTTTCTGACATATCAACTATCTAGCTGATCATTAGACTGCTACATTATTTCTGTCACTATTAATAACCTGTATGCATTATACAAAAACTAGAGGTAGCCTATGTATCCAAACCTCACTGGTTTAGGGATTAATGATCCTAAACAGATTGAACGTTACTCACTTCGCCAAGAAGCGCATAAAGATATTCTTAAGATTTACTTCCGCAAACAAAAAGGCGAACTCTTCGCAAAAAGCGTTAAGTTCAAATACCCCCGCCAAGTAAAAAATGTATTGGTCGACAGTGGAAGCCACCAATATAAAGAAGTTACTGAGATCAACCGCAATTTAACCTTGGTGATTGATGAGCTCAACAAGATCACTAAGCCAGCGAAAGTTGAAGAAGTCGATGTGAAACAGAAAATCTTGACGGATCTTCGCCATTTAGAAAAAGTAGTATCAAGCAAGATCGCAGAGATCGAAGCGGATCTTGAAAAACTAAAGTGATCCGAAAAGTTTCATTAAACATATAGAAAAAGGGTTGATACTATTATCAACCCTTTCTTGTTTTTAGCTTCTAGCTTCTAGCTTCTAGCTTCTAGCTTCTAGCTTCTAGCTTCTAGCTTCTAGCTTCTAGCAGGCTAATATCCCATTCAAATTTCTCAAACAAGCTTAACCAAGTTTCATCTAAACTTGCCTTCATCACGATCTTCTCTTGAGTAAAAGGATGAACAAAGCTTAATTCAGATGCATGAAGTAACAGGCGATGTGAGTCCAAGTTATCTCGGAACAGACGATTATGCTTACCATCACCGTGTGATGTATCGCCGACAATCGGATGCCTTAGGTGAGCCATATGTCGACGCAATTGATGCTTACGACCTGTTTTAGGTAACATCTCAACCAAGCAGTAACGGCTTGTTGGGAAGCGACCTGTGGAATAGGGAACTTCTACTTTTGCTAACGGTTCATAAACCGTCACAGCTTCTTGAGGCTCTTTGTCTTCTTTCGCAAACTTATCTGCAATTTTGTCTAACTCAACTTTCAATGCGTAGTCCAGCGTATCGCCTTCTTCGATCCAACCACGAACAATCGCATGGTATGTTTTCTGCATTTCGTGATTGGCAAACATTGGCATCACTTCCGAAGCCACTTCGCTAGAAAGCGCAAACACCAGCACACCTGAAGTAGGTCTATCCAAACGATGCAAAGGGAATACATGCTGACCAATTTGATCACGTAATGTCTGCATGACAAATTGTGTTTCGTGTTTATCTAGCCATGATCGGTGTACCAACATTCCTGCGGGTTTATTCACCGCTACAAAATATTCATCCTGATAAATGATCTCTAACATCACGCACATGCCTCATCAATGCTGCTTATCGTATTTAGTAACTCAACCAGTTCAGACTGTCCTTTCCACACCTCACTAAAGTATGGGTGGATAGAAAAACCTTTTGGGAGCGCTTGGTCCTGAACCACTAGAGCCTGCATTCTAGCCACGAAAATCCACTGTAGCCATTGCTCTGGTTGCAAGGTATCAATAGCGAATGGTTGAGCACTTGCTAAAGCTTCATCTGACGGGCGAGTTACGCCCCATAAATGAGCTTGTTGCATTTGTTGCTCTAATTGTTCCAATAATGAGGATAACTGTGCGGCTGCTGTCATTTTTCACCAAGTTATTTATCTAGTGACCTTGAAATTGTCGCATAGAGTACCATCTATTGAGGAAAGAAAGTTAGGACCTTAATGCTCATGGATACTATTCATACCCTTACTCAACTGCTTAAAAATAGCGGCTGCCAATACGACATCTACGATTTAGGTCGTCGTATTCAAAAAGTTGATAACGACTTATTCTCTAACGTAGAGCAAGGCAAACAGCCTTACCCTTTCCCTCTACAGCGACAAGCCCATTTAGCCATTGCGTATTGGAATGAAGAAAAACAACCGTGGATTTGGTTCTTAAAATTCAAATTAGATGAACGTGGTTTACTGCTACAAGCTGAAGTCGGTAACTTTCTGAAGTTTGTCATTGAAGCGATGGGAACTCGTCTTAATGGAGAAATGAACGAAGAACAACAGCAGAAGCTATCGAACAACCCATATACCTTCAAACCTTCTGAAGACAAAATGGCGGTATTCCATAGCCAAGTACGTTCAGGTCTTGACCTTCCAACAAGCCAGTATTATGAGCATGCACAGCACTACTTTACTGGTGAACTAGGCTGGGAAAATTGGCAAACCGTAGGCTTACAAGGCATCACCGATATGTGTGCCCGCCTAGAGCATAATCAAAATGGCGTCGCTATTCGAAAAGCACTAAAGAAACTGCCAAGTGAACCGCTGTATGCCACCTTAGGTGCCCTTGAACATACGTGCACTTCAGAAAAACTTGCGTTACGTATTCAAGAGTTAGCCGATAATGAAGTTGCTAGTTCTGAACCCGATCTATTTTTACTATCAGCGCTAGTAAGGTCGCTTTCAGGCGCTCCACAAAGCATCAGCAACAGTTTAATCACGACAATCCTAGCGAGCCCTAGATTAAGTCACCAAGAGGTCTTAATCGGCTTAGCAGGACGCAGTTGGGAAGCGCTACAAGATGCAGCTATTGCAGAGCAATTTCTATTGAGACTTGCTCAATCAGGCAATCAAGCATTGTTCAATCAGTTATTCGCAGACCTAGTGATGATACCAACACTTCGCATGGTATTTTTACCACTGTTAAATTCAAACCCATCTGAAGAACTTGCTACTGCAATGATTAAGCTACAGCAAGCGACGAAAGCATAATAAGAGAACAAGCCAAGGAGGCAAAAATATAATGATTGGAGACTTATTGGCTATTCTAATGCTCTGCTTTGGTTGCTTTATTTTCTGGCAACAACGCAGACAATCTGAACTTGCTAAAGCGGCAGTTGCAAGAAAGTGCAAGCAGTTAGATTTACAGCTACTTAGCGTAGCTTTCAGCTCTCACAAATTGAAAATGCGTCACGAACTGACGACGATTTGGCGCTGGCACACTGTCTACCAGTTTGAATTTTCTTCTCTGGGTGACGACTGCTATAAAGGTGAGTTAATTATGATCGGTTTCCGACCTATGCACTTTGAGCTACAGCCACATAAGATGTAGAGGTTTTTCCATCAAGAAATTGATAGAGATAGTAAGGCCCGAAAGTATCTTTCTTCGTTGCTTGATACACAAAACCTAACTTTTTAAGCAGTTTAATTGAAGCATCGTGATGAGCATTGACTGTTGCGATGACTTCATTAATCCCCAACTCAAAGCACGCTAAGCTAAAGAAAGGTCTTAATACTTCAGAGGCTATTCCTTTCCCCCAATGCGCCTTATCAATCAAATACGTCAGTTCATACTGCCCATCAACTAATAGAATTGATAAATGACCAATATATTCACGAGTACGGCTATCAAGAACAGCCCTAGAGAAATGTAACTCCCCTTCTAACAGCTCTTTAAATTGATGTTTTGCACTTTTAATCGAGTGTGAACCGTTCATTTCTGCACGATTGGTCGAGCAGCAATTTAACACGATAAAATCATGTTCAAGTGATTCGGTATAAGGGACTAATAAAGCTCTTGAAGTCGCTATCGTCATGTCACAATCCTTGTGTTACGCACAATATATAAAAATAGGTTGGTTAGAGTAGATGTTACAAACAGCAGAAAAAGAAAAACCCTGACACCGAAGTGTCAGGGCTATAGTCTTACTCGCAGCAATCCGGCTACTAATTAATGCTCCATGCATCATCCATAATAGTGGCTGTAATCCTTCAGCTCTTTCCTTAACTTCGCCATCCTAGCGGTGTCCAATTCATCCTGAAAACTAACAATCCTAGTTAGTACTCATCACTTGTTCCGTGAGCGGTGTCCTTTACATCATCCTGATGTTGTTCCTAACCTTTATCCTAAAGGTGTCCATTGTCATTCCGTTGCAGCTAACATCCTATTAACTGTTGTGTCCTTACAATGTCCTTTCGCTCCATGCTTGATCACTAATCCTAAGTAATCAAATCTTCATCCTGAAGATAACCAAATCCTTGGTGCTTTCCTGTTCCGTGTCAGAGTCCTTCCGACAAGTTCTAATTTACGCGATTTCTACTTTTGGACAATGGATATCCATCACATTTTTGCTTCACCAAATTAACGACAAAAACAAAGATCTTATATTACAACCAGTTACAAAGAGGTAGCTTTATATCTTAGGTTCAATTTCGCTTTATCCTACACGCTGTGTAAGAGATCTCTCACAAGCCATTTCCACTTTAGATATTCGCTAATTAATAGGAGAGCGAGTAATATGCGGTTTATCAAAGAAAAAGGAATGAACTATGCTCACTAAAGATGTCTCAGACGAGCTTGAATCAGTATTGAAGTCACTTCAGGCTCAAGGAAAAGAACCCACTGTAGCTTTGGTAAAGGCTCGAATGGGCACACCGGTACCTATGCCTGCGCTCATTGCAGCAATACGCAGCTGGAAGAACGCAAACAAAGTACCGAAGATTGAAGTAGCTGACACAACTCAGCAAAACCCTGACAGAGTTGCTCTACTAGAACAGCAGATAGCAGCATTAACGGCACGTATTAGTGCGTTAGAAACCAAACTTAGCGAGAAATAGTCATAATGAAAATTTGGGTTGATGCCGACGCTTGTCCAAAAGTAATTCGAGAAACCATAGTACGAGCAGCTGAACGAACTGGCGTAGAGTGCACTTTTGTTGCAAATCATTTAGTGCCAGTACCAAAACGTAACAACATTCACTCAATACAAGTGCCAAGTGGTTTCGATATTGCTGACGATGAGATCGTCAAACGCACAGAACCTGGTGACCTGGTGATCACATCTGATATCCCATTAGCAGATGAAATCATCACGAAAGGAGGCCAAGCCCTCAGCTCACGTGGTGAGCTTTATACCAAAGAGACCATTAAAGCGCGCCTCAATATTAGAGATTTCATGGATACTATGCGCTCTAGCGGTATTCAAACCGGTGGCCCAAGCACCTTATCGCAAACAGACCGTCGTGAGTTTGCTAACCACCTAGATAGAATTTTAGCCAAGCGCAAACTCTAGGCTTTTCGGCCTTGCATCAAATACAAAAAAACCTGCACGTGTGCAGGTTTTTTATTACTTAATCGAAGCTTAACACTTCACTACCACCGACAATTAATCCAATGATTAAGGTGTGTAGAATGTTGCTGCGCCAGGGCCTACTGGTAGACCGAATACGAATACCCATAGGTAGAACAAGATGCTCCAACCAAACATAAAGCAGATTGAGTACGGAAGCATAGTCGCAATCAGAGTACCGATACCTAGGTTCTTCATGTAACGAGTCGCTACAGCAAGGATAAGACCGAAGTAGCTCATCATTGGAGTAATGATGTTCGTTGTAGAATCACCAATACGGTAAGCAGCTTGAATTGTTTCTGGTGCGTAACCCACTAGCATTAGCATAGGTACGAAGATAGGTGCAGTAACAGCCCACTGTGCCGATGCAGAACCAATCATTAGGTTAATGAAGCCACACATTAGGATGAATGCGAAGAACAACATTGGACCTGTTAGACCGATATCTTGTAGGAAGCTAGCGCCGCCAACAGCGATTACTTGACCGAAGTTAGTCCACTTAAAGAAAGCAACGAACTGTGCAGCGAAGAATACAAGAACAATGTACATGCCCATTGAAGACATAGACGTTGCCATCGCATTGATCACATCACGGTCGTTCTTCATTGAACCAGTAACTTTACCGTAAACAAAACCAGGAATTGCGAAGAATACGAAGATAAACGCTACGATACTTTTCAGGAATGGAGAGCCTGAAACTGTACCAGAAGCTGAACGTAGAACACCGTCTTCAGGAACAATTGTCCATGCTAGAAGCGCACTTACTGCTACAACTGCGATACCTGCAAGCTTAAGACCTTTCTTCTCAACAGCAGTTAGTTTGCCCATTGAGTCGTTAGATAGATCTTCTGATGCTTCTTCGTCGTTGTATTTACCTAGTTTAGGTTCAACAATCTTCTCCGTTACAAATGCACCTGTAATCGCGATGAAGAAAGTAGAAACAAACATGAAGTACCAGTTTGATTCAGGACCAACCGTGTAAGACGGGTCAATCATCTGTGCCGCTGTTTCTGTGATACCAGAAAGCAGTGGGTCAACCGTACCGATAAGTAGGTTTGCAGAGTAACCACCAGATACACCAGCAAATGCAGCAGCAAGACCAGCAAGAGGGTGACGACCTAGTGAATGGAAAAGCATAGCCGCTAGTGGAATAAGTACTACATAACCTAGCTCTGATGCCGTGTTAGAGATAATACCGGCAAACACAACGGTTACTGTAACCATGCGCTTAGATGCACCCATTACCATGCCGCGCATTGCCGCAGATAGTAGACCTGAGTGTTCAGCAATCGCTACACCTAGCATTGCAACAAGTACAGTACCTAGAGGAGCAAAGCCAACAAAGTTCTTAACTAGGTTGGTAACAATAAGTTGTAGACCTTCTGCATTAAGCAGACTTACAACGTGGATCATGCCATCAGCAGCACGACCTTTAGCACCTTCTGGGCGAGGGTCCATAACAGACACTTCGAAGTAACCTGCAATACCTGAAGTAACTAGGATGGCAAGACAGAAGATTGCGAAAAGAGTGATTGGGTGGGGTAATAGGTTCCCCAAATATTCAACGCCATCTAAAAAGCGAGTAAAAATAGGTTTTTTAGGCGAATTGTTTTTTATTGAAGCAGATGAACTCATCCGTTCCCTCCTTGTAGTGATTCCTGTGCAATTGTGACAAAGATGTTGAAATTGCCAGCGCAGAGTACTCGACAAAAGAGTCAATTAGAAATGGAAAATGTTACAAAGTGTGTTGGTAATCATGTTATTTAACGCCATTCGAACAATAATTTAGCAATTACATCCAAAACAAATACAAATGACAGAGTTATAATTCATATAAATAGATACGTTCTGTTTATATATAGACCACTAACTCATTGATTAGCTTGCGGTGGGATTTTATACAATTGACTCCTCGCTATTAAAACAGAGTAATGTGAACCTCCCGAGGAAAGTAAAACCTTACATATGATTTTGGTTCTACTTCCCCCACCTTTTTACATGTTTTTTACACGCTATTGACCGATTACTTTTGAACCGCCTTAAATCTAGGGTTTGATTTACAAATCACATAGAGTCGCCCTTTCCTTTTAACTACCTGACAGTCTGGATGGCGACTTTTAGCACTCTTAAGCGACTTCACGACTTTCATTTAGCTTTCCTCCTTACTAAATTGACCGAAACGACGCGTGAAATTCGCAATACGCCCTTCTTTACTCACCACACGCTGTTTCCCTGTATAAAAAGGATGGGAGTCCGACGAAACATCTAAGGTGCAATATGGGTAGGTATTTCCATCTTCCCATTCAATGGTTCTATCCGTTTTTAGTGTCGAACCAACAACAAAATATTTATCGACACTGGTGTCGTGAAACACAACAGGGCGATATTCAGGGTGAATTCCGCTTTTCATAATGAACTCCAAATTAATTGATATGTTATAACATATCAATTAATAATCATTATCATTTAAAAAAGCAAGGAAAAAGTGTGTTATTTTCATCTTTCTTCCCCAAAACGATGTAGATGAAATGCACTCAATTGAAGCTATTGGCGTTATTAGCAGCCCATTTAAAGAGAAGTTTGCTGTTCCTAGACAACCAAGATTAACGCCCAGTGCCACGTCTAGAATAAAGCTCATTGGCGAAGCCAACTCTCCCGAATCTGTTCGAGGAATAGAGCAATTCAGCCATCTTTGGCTACTATTCCTATTTGATAAAAATATAGAGGCAGGATGGAAGCCAACCGTACGACCTCCTCGCTTGGGTGGAAATGAACGAATTGGTGTTTTTGCATCACGCGCAACCTTTAGGCCAAACGCAATTGGAATGTCTGCCATTGAATTAAAGGGGGTCACTCAAGATAAAGGGCAAACCTGGCTAGAGCTCGGCAGTGCCGATTTGGTAGATGGCACACCGATAATCGATATTAAACCTTATATCCCCTATTCAGATTCTATCGCTACAGCCACGGGGGGATTTGCCGAAAGTGAACCTGAAACGCTAGAGGTCAACTTCTCTGATCACGCATTAAAACAGCTAACAAGTTACCCAAACGCTCGGCATGTGACTCAAGTAATTAAAGAAGTATTAGCTCAAGATCCTCGCCCGGCTTATAAGAAAGGTAAACCGGACAGTAAGGAATATGCGGTAAATTTGTTCGATCTTAACGTGAAATTCGTTGTTGAAGCACTTTTCATCAATGTTACTGACATTGAACGCTTTTGAGATCCAAAATAGGCTGATATTATATGCGGCTAAATCGGATTTATTGTAGCAAAGGGCTACAGTAAGTTTTCTTTTATCAATGATGAAACGGATACCATAAAATGCGTACCAGTAACTATCTTCTTTCTACTGTGAAAGAGACTCCAAACGACGCAGAAGTTATCAGCCACCAGCTGATGCTACGTGCAGGTATGATCCGTAAGCTAGCTTCAGGTTTATATACTTGGCTACCTACCGGTCTACGTGTTCTGCGTAAAGTCGAAAATATCGTTCGCCAAGAGATCGATAATGCAGGTGCCGTTGAAATCTTGATGCCCGTAGTACAGCCTTTTGAACTATGGGAAGAAACAGGTCGTTCTGAAAAGATGGGGCCAGAGCTACTGCGCTTCACTGACCGTCATTCTCGCCCGTTCGTTCTAAGCCCAACAGCTGAAGAAGTGGTTACTAGCCTAGTACGTAACGAGATTAACTCTTACAAACAGCTTCCACTGAACCTGTACCAAATCCAAACTAAGTTCCGTGACGAACGCCGCCCACGTTTCGGTGTAATGCGCGCTCGTGAATTCTCTATGATGGATGCGTACAGCTTTGATCTAGATAAAGAAGGCTTAGAAAAGTCTTACCAAGCAATGCACGATGCTTACTGTAAAGCATTCGATCGCATGGGTCTTGAGTACCGTCCAGTACTTGCTGACTCTGGCGCTATCGGCGGTAGCGGCTCTCAAGAATTCCACGTTCTTGCTGAAAGCGGCGAAGACCTAATCGCGTTCTCTACAGAATCTGATTACGCAGCAAACATCGAGAAAGCAGAAGCACTAGCTCCTACAGAAGCGCTTGCAGCACCA
The DNA here is from genome assembly GCF_050337375.1 of Vibrio makurazakiensis. Classification (NCBI taxonomy): domain Bacteria; kingdom Pseudomonadati; phylum Pseudomonadota; class Gammaproteobacteria; order Vibrionales; family Vibrionaceae; genus Vibrio; species Vibrio makurazakiensis. The sequence continues at coordinate 25,010 of NZ_JAKJSW010000042.1, forward strand.
ACGCAAGAGATGGAACTGGTTGATACGCCAAACGCAAAAACTATTGCTGAGCTTGTTGAACAACACGGTCTAGCTATTGAGAAAACAGTTAAGACTTTATTCGTTAAAGCATCTGACGACGTTGAAGCTGACATCATCGCTCTTATCATCCGTGGTGACCACGAGCTGAACGAAGTAAAAGCTGAGAACCTTCCACAGGTTGCTTCTCCACTAGAGATGGCTTCTGAAGAAGAAATTCGTGCACTTGTTGGCGCTGGCCCTGGTTCACTTGGCCCTGTAGGCCTAGAGCTACCATTCATCGTTGACCGTTCTGTAGCAGTAATGAGCGACTTCGGCGCTGGTGCAAACGTAGACGGTAAGCACTACTTCGGTATCAACTGGGGTCGTGATGTTGAACTTGCTCAAATTGAAGATTTACGCAACGTTGTAGAAGGTGACCTAAGCCCATGTGGTCAAGGTACTATTCAACTAAAACGTGGTATCGAAGTTGGTCACATTTTCCAACTGGGTAAAAACTACTCAGAGAAAATGGGCGCAGGCGTACTTGGTCCAGACGGCAAAAACACAATTCTTGAAATGGGTTGTTACGGTATCGGTGTATCACGTGTTGTTGCATCTGCTATTGAACAAAACCACGACAAATTCGGCATCATCTGGCCAGAAGCACTTGCACCTTTCCAAGTTGCTATCGTACCAATGAACATGCATAAATCTGGACGCGTTAAAGAAGCGGCTGAAAAGCTATACGCTGAACTAACCGCTATGGGTATCGAAGTATTATTCGATGACCGTAAAGAACGCCCTGGTGTAATGTTTAAAGATATCGAGCTAGTGGGTATTCCGCACACTATCGTTATCGGTGATCGTAGCATGGACGAAGGCAACTTCGAGTACAAGAACCGTCGCTCTGGTGATAAAGAAGCTATCGCGATGGACACTGTTATCGAGCACCTTAAGGCTCAACTAGCTAAGTAATCGTTAGTTAACAGTACATGTGTGGATAACACTGAGAAAAGGCTGCCAATTGGTGGCCTTTTTTGTATCTATTGTTCATGTGCCCAATCCACAACCTCCCTATTTACCACCAAACGTAAATATCTCTAAACCGTGTAAATAAACGTCAGTTAATCTTCTGTTCATCTAACGAACCGTATAGTAGTGACATCAAAAAATTTAGACGTCATCAGCATTGGAGTTACAGATGGATATCAAAAGTTTACTTAATCAAGCACTCAACTCTGACTTAGTGAAACAAGGCAGCCAGAAACTTTCGCAAGGTTCATCAAATTTAACCAAAGATAAAAGTAAACTCGGAGCTTTAGGAGCCGGAGCTGTTGGTGGTGGCGTATTGGGTATGCTAATGGGCTCCAAAAAGACTAAAAAAATGGGTAAGAAAGCCGTAGGTATCGGCGGCGCTGCTGCGTTAGGTGCTCTCGCGTATAAAGTTTATAACGATTACCAATCCAAACAAGGCGACACCCCTAGCGCTGAACAAGCACAATTTGACGAGAATGATTCAAGCCATAACACGCTGATTCTACGTGCAATGATTGCTGCCTCAAAAGCTGATGGCCATGTCGATGAACATGAAATGGCAAGAATAGAGCAAGCAGTTCAGGATATGGGAGCTGACTACCAATTAACACGTTTGGTTTCTGAAGAGTTGCATAAACCGCTCGACCCAAGTGAGATAGCCCAGCTAGCACGTTCTCCGCAACAAGCGAGCGAAATTTATCTAGCCTCTCTTATCGTGGCCGATGAGCAAAACTTTATGGAAAAGGCGTACTTGAAAGAGTTGGCTAAACAGCTTCGATTAGATAGTGAAGTGACCTTCCAACTTGAACAGCAAGTTACGAGCTAATCCCTATAAGCAGAGACTTTGAGCAAGAACAAACATAAGATGAATTTCATTATATCGGCTTTGTTTTTACTTTTCTCTATGTGTATATTGAGAGCAGTTATCATTTGGTTAGGTATAAAAATGAAAGTATACGATTGTTGTAACTTGGTACGTGAACTGTATTCTCAAATTGGAAGTGGCGACCAAGGCTATATTCCTAAAGCAATTACTTGCACGGTAAAAACATTAAACGACCTTGCTGCTGATGAATCTCTTCCTAAAGAAGCACGTGAACGTGCTGCATTTGCAGCTGCTAACCTACTAATCTCAGATTTCGAGGACTAACATGAATCTCGCTAATTTTGAGAAAATGGACCCTGTGATGCTAATGAGCATCGTCAACATGAAGCTACGCGATGATTTCGGTGGTGATTTAGACCGAGTAATCAACTTCTACGAAATCGACAAGGCTGCATTACTCGCTAAGCTAAAATCGGCGGGGTTTGAGTTTCTTCCAGAAGCCAAACAATTTAGATAAATAAGCTATAAGCCGTAGCACTTGAATTCAGTACTTTAAAGGTCAACTTCTGTTGGCCTTTTTGCTTCTTCCCCCTTAACTCACTAAGCCCTAACTGTAGTGAATGAACACTAACTCTCTTCCCGTGTTATAAAAAATCAATAACCTTCAAATGCGAAAAAGGCCCCACAAGGGACCTTTCAAATCAGATTTTTCAATCAAATAGCTTCAGTTCAAGGAAAAGGCGCGGAGTTTACGAATGTAAATGAGCACCTTTGACACAGAAATTAAGCTATTTGAGCCAGAAAAATTATGCGTAAACCGGTAGACGCTTACAGATTTCTAATACTTTCGCTTTAGTTGCTTCGATAACAGACTCATCGCCCATGTTATCTAGGATGTCACACATCCAACCTGCTAGCTCTTTCGCATCTGCTTCTGAGAAACCACGACGAGTAATAGAAGGAGAACCTACACGGATACCAGAAGTAACGAATGGGCTACGTGGGTCGTTTGGTACTGAGTTCTTGTTAACTGTGATGTTAGCTGAACCTAGAGCCGCATCAGCTTCTTTACCTGTGATGTCTTTGTCGATTAGGTCAACTAGGAACAGGTGGTTCTCAGTAGAACCTGAAACGATGTTGTAACCACGAGCTAGGAATTCAGCAACCATTGCTTTTGCGTTAGCAACTACGCGCGTTTGGTATTCTTTGAATTCTGGTTCTAGAGCTTCTTTGAACGCTACTGCTTTACCAGCGATAACGTGCATTAGAGGACCACCTTGGCCACCTGGGAATACTGCTGAGTTCAGCTTCTTGTATAGATCTTCACCTTCACAAGAAAGGATTAGACCGCCACGAGGGCCAGCTAGTGTTTTGTGCGTAGTAGTAGTCACAACGTGAGCGTGTGGTACTGGGTTAGGGTAAACACCAGCAGCAATAAGACCCGCTACGTGAGCCATATCAACGAAGAAGTAAGCACCTACTTTATCAGCAATTTCACGCATGCGCGCCCAATCACAAACTTGAGAGTAAGCAGAGAAACCACCGATGATCATCTTAGGCTTATGTTCTACAGCTAGAGCTTCCATCTCTTCGTAGTCGATTTGACCAGCTTCATCGATACCGTAAGGAATGATGTTGTAAAGCTTACCAGAGAAGTTTACTGGAGAACCGTGAGTCAAGTGACCACCGTGTGCTAGGCTCATGCCTAGAACAGTATCACCAGCGTTAAGTAGTGCCATGTATACAGCGTTGTTTGCTTGAGAACCTGAATGAGGCTGTACGTTTGCGTATTCAGCGCCAAACAGTTCACATGCACGTTCAATTGCTAGAGTTTCAACTTTATCTACGAACTCACAACCGCCGTAGTAACGCTTACCTGGGTAGCCTTCAGCGTATTTGTTTGTAAGTTGAGAACCTTGAGCTTCCATTACACGTGGGCTAGTGTAGTTTTCTGAAGCGATAAGTTCGATGTGCTCTTCCTGACGAAGAGTTTCTTCTTGGATAGCTGCGAATAGATCCGCATCGTAATCAGCAATGTTCATGTCACGCTTAAGCATCTGTATCTCCTGACTCAGATTGTACTGAAAGTTTCAAAAAAACCACACAACGACCGAAAGCAAACGTTTCCGTCACCGTTTTGATGTGACGCATTCTACATAATTTGATCTAGGTCATAAAGAGCTAATTGCAATTTTATCATGCAGTTTTTTCATAATGACATATAAGCATTGTCATGGTTGTGCGGCTTATCGCATCAAACACGACACTCACTGTCAATTTTACGCTTTACACCCTGTAAAACGCAGATTACATAGGTTTACCTTAATTTTACCCCTCTAGCTACCGAAAGCATCAACTTTTCTCTACTATGCTCGCCATTATTGGCTAGTAAATTATTAAAACGATGGAAAAACATACACGTAAAGAAGACTGGATGGCAATTCTTACCGGAACTTTTCTGGTTGCTCAAGGTGTCTTCTTTTTACAGTCAGCAAACTTGCTGACGGGTGGAACAACCGGCTTAGCTTTATTGATAAGCCAGTTCACCCCATTAACATTTGGTGTACTGTACTTTATTGCTAACTGCCCATTCTATTTATTAGCATGGAAACGCTTTGGCCGTACATTCGCTATCAACAGTGCTATTTCTGGCGCTTTAGTCTCAATATTCGCTGACAATATTAGCCTACTGATCTCTTTAGATACTATTAACGAAATCTAC
>NZ_JAKJSW010000263.1:0-5140 GCF_050337375.1 Vibrio makurazakiensis
ATTACTCCCTATAATAGGGTTTGCTTAGATTGCGAAATCTTCTAGAGATTTACCCGCATCTAATTGCTGTTGGATTGCTAGAGGTGTACGACCTTGGCCTGTCCAAGTTTTTTCTTCGCCGCTAACATCTACATATTTGTATTTTGCAGGGCGAGGTGCACGTTTTGTTTTTGTGCCTTTCGCTTTTGCTTCACCAGAAAGTGCTGCAATTAAATCTGCTACATCAATGCCGTCTTTTGCAATTTGTTCTGCAATTGCTGTTAGCTTAGCTTCTTGCTCTGCTTTAGCTGCACGTTCTTCTGCTTCTGATTCTTGGCGCTCTTGAACAACAATAGTCAGTTTATCTAAAGCTTCTTCTAATTGCTCTAGTGTTAATTCACGTGAGAATGCACGAAGGCTGCGGATATTTAATAGTGTTTTTGTTAATTCAGACATAGCGTTTCCCATCAAGGTAAATAATTTAATCCACCTCATAATAAACAGCGGACTAAGATAAAACAAATGGTTATTTATTTTGATTAGTATAACTCTCAATTAAATATAGAGTAAGCATTAAAATTGTAATTCAATAATTAYAATTGAGATAGGGGCTCTAAAAATAGAGGGGACATCGATAACTTATAAAGTGTATATGAGTGTAATGGACTATATTTCATATAAAGCTATGCAATAGGTACCACTTGGATGTGAATCACCTTGAATGATTGTGGAATGTTATGTTGCATTTCGTTGTTTCATGAGTACAATTGCGGCTACCTGATGCGATGTGCTGGTTAAATTGTTGTTAAATTAACTTAACAATAGTGAAACCTTCGATATTGCCGTAGAGGTGCAATTATGAAGAGTAACTTTTATTGGGGTGATGCCAATGAATAGAAGTGAAAGGCTTAATTGCCGAAGTAAATTGTATATTTAAGCAATTTGCTGGGGTTGTACTCAATAGGTACAACACTGCCATAGTCTTAATTTTAAACTATGGAGCGCTACTGTGGGGTTGGGTGAAGTGTTCACTTCCCTTTCGCTTAGTTCAACATAAGCTTGATAAGCCGTTATCAAGTTTGTCTACAGTAGATCTCTAGCCAAATAAAAAACTGGTTTTTGAAGATCATGAATTTAATAGATTTTGCAACATCTCCTTTATCACTGCTGCCACCGATTGTGGCGTTAAGCCTTGCTATTGTTACACGCCGAGTCCTAGTTTCATTAGGTGTTGGTATTGTTATGGGTGCTATTTTGCTAGCCGATTACTCTGTAGGTAATGCGCTAGGTTACGTTGGAACTAAAGTTTCAGGCGTATTCATTGAAGATGGCGGTATCAATACCTGGAATATGAGCATCGTCGGGTTCCTATTGCTTCTAGGAATGATGACTGCGCTACTAACTCTATCTGGTGGTACACGTGCTTTTGCTGAGTGGGCTCAGTCTCGCGTTAAAAGCAAACGTGGTTCTAAACTTTTAGCCGCATTCTTAGGCGTATTCATCTTTGTGGATGACTACTTTAACAGCCTAGCCGTTGGTGCTATATCTCGCCCTGTTACAGATCGCTTCTATGTATCTCGCGCTAAACTGGCGTATATCCTAGATTCTACTGCTGCTCCTATGTGTGTAATCATGCCTGCTTCAAGCTGGGGCGCATACATCATGACGATCATTGGTGGCATCCTTGTAACCCATGGCATGACAGAGTATTCGGCACTTGGCGCGTACGTACGCTTAATCCCAATGAACTTCTATGCTGTATTTGCGTTACTAATGGTATTCGCAGTTGCTTGGTTCGGTCTTGATGTTGGTAAGATGCGTGACCATGAAATTGAAGCTTCTCAAGGTCGTGGCTTTGATGGTGACAAAAATCAAAAAGATTTGAACGAAGAGCTTGATATCGAAGAAAGCGAAAATGGTTCAGTATCTGATTTGGTTATGCCAATCGTATCGCTTATCGTTGCGACGGTAGCATCAATGCTATACACCGGCGGTGCGGCATTAGCAGCAGACGGTCAAGCATTTAATTTACTGGGCGCGTTTGAAAACACTGATGTAGGTAAAYCACTAGTATATGGTGGTATTGTTGGTTTGCTGGTTGCAATTGTAACTGTGCTTAAGCAAAAGCTACCTATGGCTGATATTGCAAAAACACTATGGATTGGTGCTAAATCGATGTTCGGCGCGATTCTAATTCTTGTATTCGCATGGACTATTGGCTCTGTTATCGGCGATATGAAAACCGGTACGTACCTGTCTTCATTAGTTCAAGGCACAATTGATCATCACTGGTTACCGGTTATCTTATTCTTGCTTGCTGGCCTAATGGCGTTCTCTACAGGTACATCTTGGGGTACGTTTGGCATCATGTTACCGATTGCTGGTGATATGGCTGGTGCAACGGATCTAGCTCTAATGCTACCTATGTTGAGTGCTGTGTTAGCGGGTTCTGTATTTGGTGATCACTGTTCACCTATTTCAGATACTACGATTCTGTCTTCGACAGGTGCTCGTTGTAACCACATTGATCACGTTGCGACTCAGTTGCCTTACGCACTGTCGGTAGCTTTAGTATCGTGTATTGGTTTCATCGCACTGGGTATGACAGCTTCTGTTGCAATTTCATTCGCAGCAGCAAGTGTTGCTTTTGTTGCGGTCTGTTTTGCACTGGCTTACTTCTCTCGTTGTAAAATGGCTAAGTGTCAAAACGCATAATTGGGATAGAAGTGAATGAGAAGGGGGCCTAGGCCTCCTTTTTTATGCCCAACACACTAATTTAGAAATAAGTAAAAAACATCAAATTAATGGTTGAAAAAGGCAGTCAGCTTAGTTAGTGTGGAGTTAAGACAGCAAACAACCTAAGAGCTGATAACTATGCGTAAATATGTAATGAACATTCATCACCATCATCACCCTATCTAGTCTTTCGGGGAGGTTTACGCATACCCGGGAGCAGGATTCTCCCGGAGGTTAAGTCAAAAGAATTTAGATTTAAACCCTCGGAGAGAAAATCTCACGAGGGTTTTTTTAGTTTTATTGTTTGAAAAATACTTAATAAATTCAATAATTTGCACAGGGATACAGCAATGCAGACACAACGCCTAAGAATCGCAATTCAAAAGAAAGGCCGCCTAAGTAAAGAATGCCAAGACTTACTTAAAAAGTGCGGTGTTAAATTTAACATCATGGGTGAACGCCTTGTTGTTCACTCACTAAATATGCCAATTGATCTATTACTGGTTCGTGATGACGATATCCCAGGCCTGATCATGGACGGTGTCGTTGATTTAGGCTTTATCGGTGAAAATGAACTAGAAGAAGTTCGTTTGGATCGTAAAGCGCTTAATGAACCTTCAGATTTCGTTACTCTACGTCGTTTAGACTTTGGTGGTTGCCGCCTTTCTATCGCAATCAATAAAGACGAAGAATATAACGGCCCTCAAGATCTTGCCGGTAAGCGTATTGCAACAACTTACCCTCAGCTACTAAAAGCATACATGGACGAGCAGGGCGTAGATTACAGCGCTTGTATGCTGACTGGTTCTGTAGAAGTGGCACCACGTGCGGGTCTTTCTGATGCTATCGCAGATCTAGTTTCTACGGGTGCAACGCTTGAAGCAAACGGTTTAAAAGAAGCGGAAGTTATCTTCAAATCTAAAGCKACGTTGATTCAACGTAACGGTGAGTTCGACGCAGATAAAATTGCTCTTATCGAAAAGCTACTTACACGTATGCAAGGTGTACAACAGGCGAAAGAGTCTAAATACATCATGCTACACGCTCCAACTGACAAACTAGAACAAATTAAAGCTCTACTACCGGGCGCTGAAGATCCAACGGTTCTACCGTTAGCGTCTGACCAAGATAAAGTCGCTGTGCACTTAGTAAGTACTGAAAACCTTTTCTGGGAAACAATGGAACAACTTAAAGAATTAGGCGCAAGCTCAATCTTAGTTCTTCCAATTGAAAAAATGATGGGGTAATTGAGATGAGAACCGTTGTTTGGCAATCCCTTAGTGAATCACAACAAGACTCTGTGCTTGAGCGTCCAGCTATTAGTGAAGGTGCAAATATCACTGCAGCTGTAAACGAAGTTATTGGTAAAGTTCGTAAAGATGGCGATGCGGCACTATTTGAGCTCACAGAGAAGTTCGATCGCGTTAAGCCTGACTCAATTCGTGTAAGCAAAACCGAAATTGAGCAAGCGTGCGGCCGACTGTCTGAGGAAATGAAACAAGCTTTAGAACAAGCTTATCAAAATATTGCTAAATTTCATGAAGCGCAAAAGCCACAACCTATTCGAGTTGAGACGCAACCGGGTGTTGTATGTGAGCAAATTACCCGAGCAATTAATACGGTAGGCTTGTACATACCTGGTGGTAGCGCTCCATTACCTTCAACGGTTCTGATGCTTGGTGTTCCTGCGCAAATCGCAGGGTGTCGTAAAGTAGTACTTTGTTCACCACCACCTATCGCGGACGAAATTCTGTACGTCGCTAACCTGTGTGAAATTGACGAAGTTTATAACGTGGGCGGCGGGCAGGCTATTGCAGCAATGGCTTACGGAACCGAAAGCGTATCTAAGGTCGATAAAATCTTTGGTCCAGGTAATGCTTATGTGACTGAAGCAAAGCGTCAGGTGAGCAATGATTTCCGTGGTGCCGCGATTGATATGCCAGCAGGCCCTTCTGAAGTTATGGTTATTGCTGATGAAACAGCTGATGCTGATTTTATAGCCGCTGATTTACTTAGTCAGGCTGAACATGGGCCTGATTCACAAGTGGTGCTAGTCACCCCATCTCCTGCGGTTGCTGATCAAGTGACAGAAGCTGTAAAGAAACAATTGGCTGAGTTATCTCGTGCCGATATTGCAGAAAAAGCACTAGCATCAAGTTTAATTATTATCTCGGAGTCATTGACTCAAGCGGTTGCTATTTCCAACTTTTATGGGCCTGAACACCTAATTGTTCAGACTAAGAATCCTCGTGAATTGCTTCCGTTGTTTGATAACGCTGGTTCAATCTTCTTAGGGGATTGGTCTCCTGAATCTGCGGGTGATTACGCCTCTGGTACTAACCATGTTTTACCAACTTATGGTTACACAAAAACGTACTCTAGCTTAGGTTTGGCCGATTTCTCGAAACGTATGACGGTTCAAGAG
>NZ_JAKJSW010000264.1:0-5105 GCF_050337375.1 Vibrio makurazakiensis
GTATATATTCTTCGCTTAAAATAATAACTACAAAAGTTAATATAATGAACGTCAGCTCACCCGCTCAAACACGTGAAACTCTTTTAAGCGATAACGAACAGCTTGTATCGACGACAGACCTTAAAGGTGTGATTACTTATAGTAATGACGCTTTTTGTCGTATCGCTGAATACACTCCTCAAGAACTGCTTGGACAACACCATAATATTGTTCGTCATCGCGATATGCCTAAAGCAGCATTTGCTGATATGTGGGTAAATTTGAAGCAAGGTAAAGCATGGCGCGGCATTGTAAAAAATAAGACGAAGTCCGGCGGTTACTACTGGGTTGATGCGTATGTGACGCCAATTTACGATAACGGTACGGTGAGTGGCTATCAGTCTGTTCGGGTTAAACCAAAAAGTGAATGGGTACAAATTGCTGACAAGGCTTACCAGAGCTTATTGAAAGCAGAAAAGTCGGGAAGAAAATGGTCGCTTCAAATTAGCGATAGCGTTCGCTATGCGGTGTTACTCGGTTCACTCTCCGCTCCTGTGCTCTCTAACTTCTTAGAAGTAGGGCAAGCATCACAATGGCTACTTAGTCTGCTACCTATTTCCGCACTTGCTTTGCTATTCCGACAAGAATTAATTGATACTCCTTTGCAACTCAAGAAGCTGCAGTCAAAGTTCGATAGTGTTAGCCGACTCATATATTCGGGTAACAGTAAGTTTTCTGTTGCTGACTTCCACCTAAAGTTGTTGTCCGCACGAATTCGAACGGTACTAGGTCGTATGACTGATTCGGCAAAGCCTTTACAAGATTTAGCCGATAACCTCAATGCAACCTCTTATCAGGTTACCGCAGCCTTAGATCAACAAACAAAAGACATACTACAAGTGCGTGAAGCGACTGAAGAAGTTGAAATTACCGCTAACGAAGTGTCGTCACGTACTGAAGAAGCGCACCAGATTGTGGACGTTACTCTACAGACTTGTGCTGCTGCTAAGGAAAGTATTCATCAAACGCATCAGAACCTTGAAAGTTTGGCATCACAAGCTGAAAAAGCGACTCACACCACTTATCAATTGAGCAGCCAGGCTCAGAATGTTAGCCAAGTGATGGAAGAAATTGGTGGGATAGCTGAACAAACTAATTTGTTGGCGTTGAATGCAGCGATTGAAGCGGCGAGAGCTGGTGAACAAGGCCGAGGTTTCGCTGTGGTGGCTGACGAAGTAAGAGCATTATCGGGCAGAACGTCGAACGCTACAGTACAGATCAAAGAAAGCATCGATACTATGCTGGTTACTATTGAAGGCTGGCAACAGGATATTCTTGCTAATCGCGAACAAACTGACGCTTGTAGTGATGTGGCAAAAGTCAGTGCTGAACGATTATCTGAGGTTGAAACCCTAATGCAATCGATGAATGAATTGATGCAGTCGGTAGAGAACTCGGCACATAAACAGCGTCAGCTATCGAGTGACGTAAACCTTCATATGCAGTCTATCGCTTCCACTGCAGAGCAAAACTTAGTGGCAACACATTCTGTTAAAGATCACTCTACAGACCTGAAAGATCAAGTGAATGAGTTTTATCTGTTGGCGAAGCGTTTCGAAGAGAAATAACGGCTAAAGAAAGCATCTATTTTTTCAAATAGGTGCTGTGGGTATGGTGCAACCTTAATTAACATTGCCTAGAAAACAAAAAGCCCTGCTCATTGAGCAGGGCTTTTTAATAGAAGTCGATTCAGCTGATTAAGCTAGAAGCTCTTTTGCTGTGTTTACTACGTTTTCAGTAGTGAAACCGAACATCTTGAATAGCTCGCCTGCTGGTGCAGATTCGCCAAATGTTGTCATACCGATGATCTTGCCACCGAAACCAACATACTTGTACCAGAAGTCAGCGATGCCAGCTTCTACAGCGATACGTGCAGTCACGTCAGATGGAAGTACAGACTCACGGTACTGCGCGTCTTGCTTATCGAACGCGTCAGTTGCAGGCATAGATACTACGCGTACTTTCTTACCTTCAGCCGTTAGTTCAGCAGCAGCGCTAACCGCTAGCTCAACTTCAGAACCAGTCGCGATAAGGATAAGCTCTGGCTTGCCTTCACAATCTTTCAGGATGTAACCACCCTTAGCGATGTTTGCTACTTGCTCAGCATCACGATCTTGCTGTGCAAGGTTTTGACGAGAGAAGATAAGTGCAGAAGGGCCATCTTTACGTTCGATTGCTAGTTTCCAAGCAACAGCTGACTCAACTTGGTCACATGGACGCCATGTGCTCATGTTTGGAGTTAAACGTAGAGAAGCGATTTGCTCAACTGGTTGGTGAGTTGGACCATCTTCACCAAGACCGATAGAGTCGTGCGTGTAAACCTGGATGTTCTGAGTTTTCATCAGAGCAGCCATACGCATAGCGTTACGAGCGTATTCCATGAACATTAGGAATGTTGCGCCGTATGGTACGAAACCACCGTGCAGAGCGATACCGTTCATGATAGCCGTCATACCGAATTCACGTACACCGTAGTGGATGTARTTACCAGAGAAGTCGTTTGCTTCAAGTGACTTAGAACCAGACCACATAGTCAGGTTAGAAGGCGCAAGGTCAGCAGAGCCGCCCATGAATTCTGGTAGCATAGCACCGAATGCTTCTAAAGCATTTTGAGATGCTTTACGTGATGCGATGTTTGCTGGGTTAGCTTGAAGGTTTGCAATGATTGCGTTTGCTTTCTCTTCCCACTCAGCCGGTAGGTCACCGTTTACGCGGCGTTTGAACTCAGCTGCCAGCTCAGGGTGTGCTGCTTCATAAGCTGCAAGTTTCTCGTTCCACGCTGCTTCCTTAGCTGCGCCTGCTTCTTTCGCATCCCACTCTGAGTAAACTTCCGACGGAATTTCAAAAGGACCGTGCTCCCAACCTAATTCTTTACGTGTTGCTGCAATTTCTTCAGCGCCTAGTGGTGCACCGTGACAGTCGTGCGTACCTGCTTTGTTTGGAGAACCAAAGCCAATCACTGTTTTAGTACAGATTAGAGTAGGGCGAGGATCTGCTTTAGCCGCTTCAATAGCTGCGTTGATAGCGTCAGCATCGTGACCATCAACTGCTGGGATTACGTGCCAGCCGTAAGCTTCGAAACGCTTAGGTGTATCGTCAGAGAACCAACCGTCAACTTCACCATCGATAGAGATGCCGTTGTCATCCCAGAAAGCAACCAGCTTACCAAGACCTAGCGTACCCGCTAGAGAACATGCTTCGTGAGAAATACCTTCCATCAGACAGCCATCACCCATGAATGCATAAGTGTAGTGGTCTACGATGTCGTGGCCTTCTTTGTTGAACTGTGCCGCTAGCGCTTTTTCAGCCATAGCCATACCAACAGCGTTAGTGATGCCTTGACCTAGTGGACCAGTCGTTGTTTCGATACCTGGTGCGTAGCCGTACTCTGGGTGACCAGGAGTCTTAGAGTGCAGTTGACGGAAGTTCTTAAGATCTTCAATTGAAAGCTCGTAACCTGCTAGGTGAAGCAGAGAGTAAATCAGCATTGAGCCGTGGCCGTTAGACAGGATAAAACGGTCGCGGTCAGCCCACTCTGGGTTAGCTGGGTTGTGGTTTAGGTGAGAGCGCCAAAGAACTTCAGCGATGTCAGCCATACCCATAGGTGCGCCTGGGTGACCAGAGTTTGCTTGTTGTACGCCGTCCATGCTTAGAGCACGAATAGCGTTAGCTAGATGTTTGCGATTCATAATTGCTTCCAAAGAGATTCGAAATTAATAATTCGTTAGTAGATATAAGAGAGGAACGAAATTCGTTCCTCTTTTTTATTCGTTAGTGACTACAGCTTAGCTGCGATCATGTCTTCTAGTTTACCTTGGTCAACTGCGAAGTTGCGGATGCCTTCAGCTAGCTTCTCAACAGCCATTGGGTCTTGGTTGTGATCCCATAGGAACTCAGCGTGAGTCATCGCCGCTGGGCGCTCTTTAGTACCGTTAGAGTCAATTAGCTTCTCTACTACTTCGCCTTCAGCTGCTTCTAGGTCAGCTAGAAGTTGAGGAGCGATAGTTAGACGGTCACAACCTGCAAGTTCAAGGATCTCGCCGATGTTACGGAAGCTTGCGCCCATAACAACAGTTTTGTAGCCGTGCTCTTTGTAGTAGTTGTAGATGTTTGCAACAGAGATAACACCTGGATCTTCTTGAGCTTCGAAATCACGACCTTCTTTCGCTTTGTACCAGTCCATGATGCGACCAACGAAAGGAGAGATAAGGAATACGCCAGCTTCAGCACAAGCTCGAGCTTGAGCGAAAGAGAAAAGAAGCGTTAGGTTACAGTTGATGCCTTCTTTCTCTAGGATTTCAGCAGCGCGGATACCTTCCCAAGTTGAAGCCAGTTTGATAAGGATGCGATCGTTAGTGATGCCAGCGTCGTTATACATTTTGATAAGTTGACGAGCTTTAGCAACGCTGCCTTCCATGTCGTAAGAAAGACGAGCATCAACTTCAGTTGAGATACGGCCTGGAACTACTTTAAGGATTTCTTTACCGATGTTTACATTAAGCATGTCACAAGTGTCTTGAACTTGTTGTGCTTTGTCACCGCTTTGAGCTTTAGCGTATTCGATAGAAGCATCAATTAGAGGTGCGTACTCAGCAATTTGAGCAGCCTTAAGAATTAGAGATGGGTTAGTTGTCGCATCTTCAGGAGTGTACTTTGCGATAGCTTCGATATCACCAGTGTCAGCTACAACAGTAGTCAGTTTACGAAGTTGCTCTAATTTATTGCTCATTGTTGATCATCCTATGTCTTGGGCAGCGCTTCATTGAGAATGAAGCGTGGGCATTTTCAAGCTAACTAACACACTTCTTTAGTTGTTCATTCACTAGAAGTCAGCGCATTAGTTTAAATTTTCAATTGAACGAACATTTGTATCGAACATATGCTCGTTCAATGAGTAAATGATGTAGCCATATTTATCCGATCTAGCCATAAAGTCAATTGCGAATGGTCCGTTATAGTGACTTTAGTCAAATATATTTATCATCAATAACCATAAGGGCTCCAAGCAAACGATTAGCGCTATTTGTTTTGTCCTCTTGGTATCGAATATTAGATTATAAAATAGG
>NZ_JAKJSW010000265.1:0-5094 GCF_050337375.1 Vibrio makurazakiensis
GAGTAGTACTTTAGAGTCCGTACATATAGGAACAGATAAGCCTCAAGCCAATGAGGATGAACTCACTTATGAACAACAACATAAACCAAGATCGGAATTTGGTTCCCGAGAGCAATATTTAGAGAACGAACTACAAATCATGGCGCCTAAACGATGGCGTCCTAATCTGCCGTTTAAAGATTATCGATTTGAGATCGAAGATACCATCCCAGCTATGGCGGCTACCATTGGTAAGATTGTTATGGTGGGCGCTATTGCTGCAACCTTCGCCGGGGCTCTAGGGCTAAATGAAGGCTTTATTTTAGAAAATGTGCGTTATGAATTACTCATAGCGTCTGTTTTCATTATTCTTTTCTCCGGTTTTTTATTGCCGACCGCTAACCTAGCTGGTACACACGGCCCATTAATCCCTTTAATTCCTATTGTCGTTGCCGCAGGCGGACATCCGATGGCTTTTGGGTTGCTGATTGGTGCTTTTGGCTTAATTTTAGCCATCAGTAAAGGTGGTAGCATGTTGGCAAATCTCACAAGTAAAGGTGTGTGTGGCGGTTTATTACTCTACCTTGGTTTTGTAGGAACCGCTTCTCAAGTTAAAAAACTGTTCGCTTGGGCTGAGGGAATAGGTATGAGCCATATTTCTTTTGTCGTGATCTTTTGCACCATTATTTTATATGCTTTATTGGAACATTTTCGTAAGCGCTGGCTAGCAGTACCTCTTAGTTGCTTGCTGGGTGGCACTTTAGCTTTTGCCATGGGAGCCCCGTTTTCTTTTCAAACCGAGCCTGGTTTACCCAATATGAACCCTATGTATTGGTGGGGGGAAGATACAGGCTGGATGTTAGGCTTACCTTCGATTGAACATTTCATGGTGGTATTGCCCTTTGCTATTCTAGCTGTGGCTATGTGGTCGCCAGATTTTTTAGGGCATAAAGTGTTTCAAAAAATCAGCTATCCAGAACGTACAGAAAAAGTGCATATGAACATTGACGATACCATGACTACGGCATCAATTCGTCAAACGTGCGGCTCTCTGCTCGGTGGTGCGAATTTCACGTCTTCATGGGGTACTTATATTGTACCGGCGGCTATTGCTAAACGTCCTATCCCTGCCGGCGCTCTGCTGACGGCTCTGTTCTGTATAATAGCCGCTGTTTGGGGATACCCAATGGATTTAGCTATATGGCAACCTGTACTGTGTGTTGCACTAGTTGTTGGGGTATTTATTCCATTGCTAGAAGCTGGAATGGAAATGACTCGTGAAGGGAAAACCACCCAATCGGCAGCGATTGTTGTATTTTCTTCAGCGCTAGTTAACCCAGCATTTGGCTGGTCTCTCACCATGCTGTTAGATAACTTAGGCTTAGTGGGTTGTAAAGAACGTAGCAGTGAACTTAGTAAAATGAGCCGTTGGGTGTTGCCTGGTATTATGTTTATTGTGCTAAGTGGTGTGATGGCGTTGGTTGGTCTTCTACCAGGGATTCCGGCGATTATCCCAAGTTTCCGTTAACCTTTGAGAAAGAGTTATTGAATGCTTGATCCTTTCCATTATTGATCTTAATTATATGGTTAGGTGACGCTCTACACTCAGTAGGTTTGGTGTGGTTTTTGGTGCGCTTGTATTGGTATGGTAGCTATTACCCAACTGGGACTTAGCTTAGCCTCTGATGATATGTGTCACCAAATGCCACTGGTTATGGAATCTAAATATTAGCAAAGTGGATATGGGGAGAGTAGAACCTATCGGTATCATTGATTTACAAAAGATGATCAAAATAGCTAAAGAAAAAGTACCGAGAGGCTATACAATACCCGCGTTGCGAGATCGCAGCATAGAATACTCATTCACAGAAAACCTTAAAGTAACCACCTATGTCCAAAGATTTCGATTTCACCACAGAATACACCCTCGACAAGCCATTTTTTGCAGAGTGTTATGATCAAACTAGTCTTCCCGCTAAGTTTCCTAAAGCCTATCTGAAAGGAATGCTTTTCCTTGTTTTTGGTGTGGTCCTGTTAGAGTTTGAGCTATTGCCGAATGGCTACGTTGGTTGGTTTTTTATTGTTCTGAGTGTTATTGAGGCATTCAGTGTTTACTGCAAGAGAACCTGGTGGTTATGGCGACAAACAATCAGTTCTAGTTCAGGTAGCAAAGTGGTATTTCAAGTTGACTCTAGCGGTGTGAGTTATAAAAACGCTAAAAGCACCCGTAGCATTACATGGAGTGAAATCGACCAACTTCAACAAACCGACTTAGGCTTTATTCTTCATATAGGTAAACAGCGCCAATACGTCAGTAAATCTTGCTTAAACGATGAAGCAATAACGTTCATGGTAGACCAGCATACAGCAACAAAAACTAGTTAATAAAAAGCGAGCTTAAGTGGCTCGCTTTTTTGATTTTACACATTTGGAATCAAACAACTTGTTGATACACCCAAACGCTAGAGTATCGGTGGAATTAAGGCCTAATTGCTAGAGTGGTGTATCGATGTTTCGATAAGATCCAGCAACCATCTATATTTGACTGAATGCTGGTTCTTCTTATGTAAGTAAGCAAATACCTCTACTTGTTCGACACCATCTAACCCTTCAACTGAAATTGCTCGAATGTCATCTTTGTATTGTTCAATAACGGGTGGCAAGCATGGAGCAATAACATTGGTTTGTTTGACCGTTTCAATCAACCCTACGATTGAGGTCGTTCTAAGCGCCATATTTATCGCTTTGCCTTGGTTGATAACTTCTTCTTCTAATCGAGAGTTCCTGTTCTGCTCAAAGTAGGCAAGGTCGACGTGAGCGAAAGGGTAACCTAGTAGTGTATCTATATTTCCGGAAATTTGGGTATGTGGGTGCTCTTTTCTAACCGCTAATACAAAGTCCAAAGTGATCAAAGGGATGGCTATAATCTCAGGGGGCAGGTTATCGGTGTCAAAATGGATAACAAAATCAACCTTGCCTTGCTGTAGCTTTTCTAATGAGTGTTGGGAGATTGTATGGCTAATGAGGGTTGATTTTGGGCTGTTAGTTTGTATCTGCTCAAATAGGCTAGGGGTTAACCAGGGTAAAATATGTGGGTTAACTTCTAAGTGAAAATCGTCACTTAAAGCCGATGGGTTAAACAGTTTTTCTTCTTCGATCGCGATACTTATTCCTTCAAGCAAAGGAAAAACCTTTTCAAATAAGTTATCCGAAAAAGGAGTTGGTAAGAACTGCTTATTCGATAAAACAAACAACTCTTCACCTAACGACTCTTTGAGCTTTTTAATACTTTGGCTTACCGCAGGGGTCGTCACAAACAAATTTTCGCCCGCTTTGCGTAGGCTTTTTTCTTGATAGACAGTGACGAATACTTTCAACAGATTCAAATCAACATTGTTTAACTTCACAACATAACCATAAAGTTTTGCTTAACGAATTCTTAAGTTTATATGAATTTTCTTAAGTATGTCCACTTTGTATAGTTATTACTCTTTCACGCATTACATGGACGTAATGAGATAACTCTATGAGGTAACTATGCTATTACGTCGTTCCATTCTCTCCATTGTGGCTCTTTCATTTACAGGCACAGCCATTGCCGAAGAATCTGAAGTTCAAGACATGTCTGACCCTTTAGCTGTGTATACCCAAGGCGGTTTTGGTTATACGGATAAAGGCCTGAACTTAAAACTAGGCCAAACCTACGACACGGGCAGCGACACCACCATGGGAATGAATGTTCTTGAAATTAAGGGTATTGCTGGTGAAGCGATCGGGTGGAACAACCGAGGAGCAGATGACAGCATTGACTCCGTACGTTTTAGAAATTTTGGTGTGGATCTAACGAACGGACGCGGCTCACAGGTTGATGTGTCATGGGATTTCGATACCAATCAAGGTTCTGCTTCTTACAGCTTTATTCAGGCCCTCCCACAGATGGGTATGTTCAACTTCTATCCACTTGCTGGTGTTGGCGTTGCTGCGGGTGAAGAGCTTGGCGATACAACGGGCGGAGACTTAGGTGCTGACCAATTACGCGACCGCTACAACATGCACGGTACATTTTATGTGGCAGGTATGTACGGGAAAATGCAACTCACCGACAAGATTTGGCTGAACTACAACCCAATGTACTTGGGCACAATGTCTGGCTCTTCAACCTTCAAAGATTCTGGTTTTGAAGGCGATAGCTCTGTTCTTGCGCATGAGTTTGCGGCCAGCTACCAGGTAACCCCAGTAGCTAATGTTCGTTACTTTGCTAACTGGACAGAAAACACAGATTTTGAAGATGGTGACCACCGCATCGAATTCAACTACCAGTTTTAATGATTTTTGAGGGCAACACATGAAAATTTTATCTAAAGCGATTTTATCGACATTCGCGATAGCTTCAATGTCGACACTGGCGCAAGCCAATATCCCAACAGAAACAATTAATACTCGTGCTGGCGAGTTCAACTTTGAAAAWAGCTATTTACACGGTATCCCAACACAAGATAGTTCAAATAAACTTTTTGAACTAATGGACTTCCAACGTGCTTCTCAGGCGTATATTTGGTCTGTACCGCTTGTATCAAATTACGCATGGAAAGCCGCCTATGAAAAAATGGGTTCAGAAGATGGCCAAATTACTTACGTTGAGTCTCACCAGTCCAAATTAGGAGGTTTGACTTACAACACCTCTACACCATACGCAATCACGTGGTTTAATGTTGAAAAAGAGCCTGTTGTCATTGAAATTACAACAGATGAGCTGCGTGGYGCTGTTCATACTATGTGGCAAATCGGCATCTCGCAAATGACCGAGCCTGGCACTTATGTCGTAAAAGCGAAAGGTAGTGAAACACCTAAAAATTTGCCAGAAGGTGCAAAGGTTTTAGAATCTGATACCAATTATGTGTTCTTTGGCGTTCGCTTAATGGCTAAAACTCATGATCAACGAATGGCTGATCTGAATGACCTTAAGATAACCAATTTGAAGGGTAAGCCGCTAAGTTCAAAAGGCGTGAATTTCCCAGAAATTGGTGCAGATGCAAAGCAACCAAGAGGCATGGCATTTTGGGATACCTTAAACGAAGCCATTCAAGCTGAACCTGTAGCGGATCGTGATCGCAT